>NZ_CALRZC010000068.1:0-35546 GCF_943372545.1 Variovorax sp. YR752
CTCGAGGACTTCCTTATCGGCTACTGGGAAGGCTTCTTTTTGCGGAAGGACGCGAACAACCTGCTCGCGATGCTGTGGTCGTGGCAGCACGGCGACATCAGCGACAACCCGGTGTTCAAGGGCGACATCAAGAAAGCGCTGGGCGCCATCCAGGCGCGCGCGATCGTGATGCCGGCCGAGCGCGACCTGTACTTTCCCGTGGCCGACAACGAATGGGAGGTGTCGCACATGCCGAACGCCGAGTGCCGCCCGATTCCGGGCGTGTGGGGCCACTTCGCGGGCGGCGGCAGCAGCCCGGTCGACACCCGCTTCATCGACGACGCCCTCAAGGAACTGCTCGCCACGCCATGAACGCCCCCGTCCACGATCCGCTCGCCAGCTACCGCATCGAGACCGAGCCCTTCTACCGGCCCGCCGGCAACGAGGTGGCGCTGTACCGGCACGCCTACCGCCACCGCATGCCGCTGATCCTCAAGGGGCCGACCGGCTGCGGCAAGACGCGCTTCGTGGAGCACATGGCGTGGTCGCTCGGGCGGCCACTGGTCACGCTCGCGTGCAACGAGGACATGACGGCGTCGGACCTCGTGGGGCGCTACCTGCTCGATGCGAACGGCACGGCCTGGCACGACGGACCGCTGACGCTCGCGGTGCGCCATGGCGGCATCTGCTACCTCGACGAGGTGGTCGAGGCGCGGCAGGACACCACCGTGGTGATCCACCCGCTGACCGACGCGCGCCGCATCCTGCCGCTCGACAAGAAGGGCGAGCTGGTGCACGCGCACCCCGACTTCCAGCTCGTGGTGTCGTACAACCCCGGCTACCAGAGCAGCGCGAAGGACATGAAGCCGTCGACGCGCCAGCGCTTCGCCGCGCTGGAGTTCGACTACCCCGACGGCGCGCTCGAAGCGGAGATCGTCGCGCACGAGGCCGGCGTCGACCCCGCGCTCGCCGCGAAGCTGGTGGCCATTGCGCACTGCTCGCGCGAGCTCAAGCACCGCGGGCTCGACGAGGGCGTGTCGACGCGCATGCTGATCTACGCCGGCGTGCTCATCCGCGACGGCGTGTCGCCGCGCGACAGCTGCGACATGACGATGACGCGCGCCCTCACCGACGACCCCGACATGGCGAGCGCGCTGCAGGGCTTTGTCGAGGCGCAGTTCGGATGAACGACGGGCACGGCGCCCTCTCGCTGCTGGCCCGCGGGCTGGCCGGCATCGATGTCGACGTGCAGCCGCTGGCCGGCGCGCGCGCCGTGCTCACGGGCCGTCGGCTGCTGTTGCCCGACAACGACAAGGCCGTGCGCCTGCACCGCGCGATGGTGGCGCACGCGGTCGCGCACCTGCGTTACTCGACGCCCGCACGGCCGGCGCGCACGCTCAAGCCGATGGGCATCGCCATCGTCTCGGCCCTTGAAGACGCGCGCGTCGAGCGGCTGCTGTGCCGCGACTTTCCCGGCCTGCACGGCTGGTTCACCGCCGCGCTGCCGCCCGCGCCCGATCCGCTGGACCTGCGCTTTGCCGCGCTGGTCGCGCGCATGGACCGTGTGCTGCTGCTAGCCAATGCACAGGACGACAACCACTGGGTGAACAAGGCGCGCCGCCTGTTCGACGAGACCGTCGCGCGCGCGGGGCTGGAGGACTACGACGCCTTCCGGGCCGTCGCCTCGATCCTCGCCAACGACCTCGGCCAGATGCGCGTGCGCTTCGAGCCGCAGGACTACGCCGTGCCCGCACCCTGGCGCGACGACAACAGCTACCTGTGGGATTTCGGCGAGGCCGAGACACCGCCCGACGAAGCCATCGCGCTGCAGCAGACCGGCGCGCGACCACCGCCCCCTTCGGATGCTCCGCGCGAGGGCAACGAAGCGCCACCCGACGGCATCGCCGACATGGAACTCGGCCGCTACACCTACCCCGAATGGGACCGCACGCAGGAGCGCCTGCGACCCGACTGGTGCACGGTGATCGAGAAGCTGCCCGCGTGGCAGGGCCTGGGGACGGCGGGCACTTCAACAGCGTCGGGCAGTGAGCGCATCGTGCCGCTCGCCCTGCCCCGCGCGCGCCACCTCGACCGCACGCACCGCCTGCGCCGGCAGTGGGAAGGCGACGACATCGACCTCAATGCGGCCATCGAGGTGCTGGTCGATCGCCGCCTGTGCCTGCGGCCCGATGCGCGGCTGTTCATGCGACCGGGCAAGGGCCCGCGCCCGTCGAGCGTGCTGGTGCTGCTCGACCTGTCGGAGTCGGCCAACGACGCGGGCCACGGCGATGGCGCCGTTTCGTTGCTCGACCTGGAGAAGCAGGCCGCGCTGCTGCTCGCCGCCTCGAATGCGCGCGGCATCGACCGGCTGGCCATCCACGGCTTCTCGTCGAACACGCGCGCCGAGGTGTATTACTACCGCCTGCTCGAATTCGGCCAGCCGCTGGCTGCGCCCTCGCGCGCGATGATCGGTGCGGTGCGCGGTCGCTACTCGACGCGCATGGGCGCGGCGCTGCGCCATGCGGCGACGCACCTGCAGGCCGAGCCGGCGGGGCCGCGCGCGATCCTGCTGGTGACCGACGGTGCGCCGTCGGACATCGACGTGCACGACCCGACGTACCTCATCGAAGACGCCCGCCAGGCCGTGGCCGAAGCGCGCGATGCCGGCGTGCGCACCGCCTGCATCGCGGTGGACGGCGCGGCCGACGCGTATGTGCGGCGCATCTTCGGCTGGCGCAACTATTGCATCGCCGACGACGCGCGCAGCCTGCCCGCACGGCTGGCCCGCATGAGCACGCGGCTGGCCGCCGCCCATTGATCGAACGACTGAAGAAAGACACGGAGGAGCACACAATGAGGGTCCACACCTCCAGGAGACACCCCAGTGGCTGACAGGGACCCTCTTCGCGTCGGCATTCTGTATTCCGAGACCGGCGTCACCTCGACCATCGGCCTGTCGCAGCTGCAGGGCGCGCTGCTGGCCATCGAGGAAATCAACGCGGCCGGCGGCGTCGACGGCCGCGAGCTCGTGGGCGTGCGCTACGACCCGCAATCGAACCCGGTGCGCTACGCCCAGCTGGCCGAGCGGCTGATCGTGCAGGATCGCGTGAACGTGATCTTCGGCTGCTACATGTCGAGCAGCCGCAAGGCCGTGATCCCGGTGATCGAGAAGTGGAACAAGCTGCTGTTCTACCCCACGCTGTACGAAGGCTTCGAGTACTCGGGCAACGTGATCTACACCGGCGCGGCGCCCAACCAGAACAGCGTGCAGCTGGCCGAGTTCATGACCACGAACTTCGGTTCGCGCGTGTACCTGATCGGCTCCGACTACATCTACCCCTACGAGTCGAACCGCATCATGGGCGAGCTGGTGATGCAGCGCCCCGGCAGCGAAAAACTCGGCGAACGCTACGTGGCACTCGACGCCACCGAGAAGGACTACCGCGCGATCATGGACGACATCCGCGACAAGCGGCCCGACTTCATCTTCTCGACGGTGGTGGGCGACTCCACCGCCAGCCTCTACCGCGCGTATGCCGAGGCCGGCTTCGACCCGAAGACGATGCCCATCTCGAGCCTCACGACCTCGGAGGCCGAGATCTCGCAGATGGGCCCTGGCGTGGCCACGGGCCACTTCACGGCGGCGCCGTATTTCCAGTCGATCGACTCGCCCGCCAACCAGCGCTGCCTGGCGCGGCTGCGCGCGCGCTTCGGCGATGGCTGCGTGCCCAACCTGTGCTGGGAGGCGTCGTACTTCCAGATGCACATCTTCGCCAACGCCTTCCGGCAAGCGGGCACGGACGGCATCGCGGAAATCCTGCCGCACATCCTGGGCAGCGAGTTCGATGCGCCGCAGGGCCGCGTGAAGATCGACCCGACGAACCACCACACCTGCCTGTATCCGCGCATCGGGCGCGTCGATGCGCACGGGCAGTTCACCATCGTGCGGCAGGCGACGCGCGCGGTGTACCCGGACCCTTACCTCGTCACCCACTCGCTGGGCGACTGGACGGCGCGGCTCGACACGCTGGAGCTCTAGGATGAATCCGCAGCGGTCGTCGATCGGCAAGCACCAGCAGCGTGCCCCTGTGCGCAGGACACTGGGTGCTTCCCGCAGCGAAATCAAGGAGGAGCCGAAGGCGGGGGACATTCGCGGAGGGAAGTACCCGGTGGCCTGTGCACGCGCCCCGAACAGCAGCAGCGTCCAGAGAAAGAGCTGACCGTGGACAGCACAGCCCCCAAGCGACACACCCTGCGGGTGACGCCACCGCAGCTCAAGGAGCTGCGGCTGCTGAAGATCGCGGTGATCCACCCCGACGACGCAGACGGCCGGCAGCTCACCCAGCAACTGCAGCGCATCGGCTGCCAGGTGCAGGCCTTCTGGCCGCCCGTGCAGCACCTGCCCGAGGGCATCGACGTGGCCTTCATGGCCGTGCTGCCCGACTTCATCAACCTGCGTTTCGAGTGGACCCAGAGCGAGGACGCGCCCGCCGTCATCGCTGTCGTGACCTACGAGAACCCGACCATCGTCGAGGCCGTGCTCGAGATCGGCGCCAAGGCCGTGCTGCCGTCGCCGGTGCGCTCGTTCGGCTTGCTCTCGGCACTCGTGGTCGCGCGCGAGGCGCACAAGGAAAGCCGCTCGCTCGCACGGCGCCTGCGCAAGACCGAAGCCAAGCTGCTCGGCGTGCGTCAGCTGGCCGAGGCCAAGGCCATCCTCATGAAGACGCACGACGTGTCGGAAGGCCAGGCGCACGACCTGATCCGCGAACAGGCCATGAGCAAGCGCACCACCATGGAAGACATTGCCGCGGCCATCGTCAACGCCAACGAGATTCTTTCGCTCGGCGCGCGCGGCAACAAGCCCGGGCCGGGCTGAACCCCCTCAGAGCTGGCGAAAGCCCGTCAGCACTTTCAGCACGCTCTGCGTGGCACCGTCGAGCACCGCATGCTGGCGGTGCGCAATGCCCACGCGCCGCGTAAGCTTCGGCGTCACCGGCACGATCTGCATGCGATCGTTGCGCGCCATGTCGGTGGACTTCTGCAGCGGCAACAGCGCAGCGCCATAGCCCGCCGCCACGAGGCTGCGGATGGCCGCGTCGTAGTTGAGCTCGATGCGCGCACGCGGCGCAAAGCCGGCGGCGGCAAACCACTCCATCGTGAGGCGGTACATGTGCGTGGTCGCCTCGTTGAAGATCAATGGCTGCGCCGCGAGCCACGCCGGCGTGACGCGCTTCGGCGCCTTCCAGCGCTGCGGCACGAACGCCATCATGGGCTGCTCGCACCAGGGCGTGACCACGATGCCGCGCACCGGCGGCTGCGGAATGGCCACGAGGCCGATGTCGAGCGTGCCCGCCGCGAGCCGCTCCATGGCCTCGTACGAGCCGCGGATGCTCACCTCGACGTCGATGCCCGCGTGCTCCGCCCCCAGCGCCTCGAGCACCTGCGGCAGCAGGTCGACCAGCACGCCGGTCGAGGTGCCCAGCCGCACGCGGCCCGTGCGGCCCTCGGCCTGGCGCTTGACGGCCTCCACCGCGTCGTCGGTGTCGCGCAGCAGCTTGCGCCCGCGCTCCACCAGCGCCGCACCGGCCGGCGTGGGCAGCACGCGGCGGCTGCCGCGCACCACCAGCGGCGCGCCCAGGCGCGATTCGAGTTCGCTGATGTGCAGGCTCACCGTCGGCTGCGCGAGGTGCAGCGCCTTGGCCGCGGCCGAGAAGGTGCCCAGGTCGGCAATGGCGATGAGCGTACGCAGTTGGTCGAGGTTGAGCTGTCGCATCAGGAATGCTGATTGAAGGTGTCAGAAATCTCAACTTCCACAATAGCACGCGCCGCCGGAAGATGAGCGCTCCCCTACCAGGAGCCCACCGTGACCGCGCCGAAGCCACCGTCTTTTCATCAACGCCTGCTGCACGCCCTGCACGACTGGCGCCGCCGCGCCGTGACACGCCGCCGCGCCCGCGACGACGTGCAGCTGCTGGCCGGCATGAGCGACCACGACCTGCGCGACCTCGGCATCGGCCGCAGCGAAGTGCCCGAGCTGCTCGACCGGCACCGCTACTGATTCACCGAAACGCGCGTGCGGTTTCTTCAGGGACCGCATGCGATTTGAGGTTCAATCCAGGGCGTGCCTTCCATCGCCACCCCTGCCCTTCTTTCCATCGAACTCACTTCGCCGCAGTCCGTCAACGGGCGGCGCGCCGCCTTCCAGTCGCTGTGGCTGCTGGTCCGCATGCAACACGCCCATGCCCACGGCGGCGGCAGTGGTGTCGTGCGGCTGGCCGACCTGCGCGGCGAGGTGTCCGACGCCAGCACGCTGCGCATGGTCGTGAGCCGCGCGTTCCGCGACTTCAAGGCCTGGGGCCTCGAGGTGGGCTGGGGCGAAGACCTGCAGCGCGAACCGCGTTTTCTCAACGCCGAGCGACGCAGCCAGGGTCCGTTCTGGCTGCCGGCTGCTGAAGCGAAGCGCCTGCGCCTGCTCGTGGACAACCGCCCGGCCACCGCCGCCGAGGTGGCCTCCTTCCTCGGCCTGCGTTCGCGCAAGGCCCAGGCCGCCGGCGCGATGACGCCGCCCGACGCCGTGCACCTGCAGGACGCGGCCTTCTGGAAACAGCTGGTCGCTTCGCAGCAGGCCGCACGGCAAGGCCGGCTGATGTCGCCGGTGGCAGGCGGGAACGGCAACGGCAGCGCGCTCGAGTCCATCCGCCTGGCCGGCACGCTGGCCGCCAGCGATTTCCAGCGCGCGCTGGTCACGCTCAACGAAGCCATGCTGTGGCGCCGGCTCGGCGACAACGAACAGGCACGCCGCCGGCTGCAGGCGCTCAAGAAGCAGCGACTCGCGCACCACGTGGCGGGCAACGACTACCTCGGCGCGATGGAATGCATCGTCTCGGCCTGGTGCGCCTACACCGCGCGCGACCTGCCGCTGGCGCAGTCGCTGCTGGGCGGCATGGCCGAAGACCCGGCGCGCGCGCTGGTGCTGCGCCACCACCCCGACGTGCGCTTCGAGTGGTGCAACCTGTGGGCGCTGGCCTGCCGCTCGCGCGCCCTTGCACTGGCCGCCGACGACCGCCCGGCTGCCGCAGCGCTCGCCGAAGAGTCGCTGCAGCGCTTCGGCGAGGCACTGGCGGCAGCCTTCGAGTCGCACTCCTTCGACGCCGCGCAGCACGTGGCCGCCAACATGGGCATGGCCGCGTGGCTGTTCGACCGCGTGGGCCTGGGCGACCTGCCGGCGCTCGCGCACGACGGCCACCGGGCCGACACCACGCGCCGCGCGGTGCAATGGATCGCCTTCAGCGAATGGCTGTGCGGCCACACCGACGGACAGGGCCGCTCGGCATGGAACGCGATCTACCTGATGCGCATCGCACGCGGCCATTGCAAGCCAGAGACGCAACCCACGCTCGCGCAGTTCCGCGCACAGAAGCCGCTCGACCCGGCCGCGGTCTCCAAGCTCGCGGGCCCGCTCGCCGATGCCTTCGACGCCGCCAACTGGCCCGCGCGCTGGGTCGACGTGGCGCAGGCGCGGCTGGTCGACCACCAGGCCGGGCGGCGCCGCTACCCCGGGCTGCAGCAGGGCAGCCTGCTGTTCGAGCACGCGTGGTACGCCGCGCATGCGGGCGACCTGAAGGCGGCCGAGCACTCGCTGGGCCTGCTGCGCGAGGTGCTGCCGCAGCTGGTGCCGAGCGACCGCGCCTACTTCACCGAGTCGTGGAACGATGCGCTGCCGGCCGAGCTGGTGCTGGAGGCGAAGCCGCCGAGGCGGCCGTCGGCACCTCGGAAGAAGGCGCGCTGAGCGCCTTTTGCACGCGCTCGCGCAGCACCGGCAGCACATCGCGCTCGAACCACGGGTGATGCTGGAACCACGCGGTGTTGCGCGGCGACGGATGCGGCAGCGGGACGAAGCGCGGTGCGTAGTCGGCAAAGGCCTCGACGGTTTCCGTCACGCCGCCGCGCGCGGTCTTGCCGAGGAAGCGGCGCTGCGCGTACTGGCCGATGAGCAGCGTCAACGCGATGTGCGGCATCTGCGCCAGCAGGCGGTCGTGCCACAGCGGCGCGCACTCCTTGCGCGGCGGCAGGTCGCCGCTGGTGCCGCGGCCCGGGTAGCAGTAACCCATCGGCACGATCGCGATGCGCGTCGCGTCGTAGAACAGCTCGCGGTCGATGCCGAGCCAGCGGCGCAGCTGGTCGCCGCTCTTGTCGTTCCACGGCACGCCGGTCTGGTGCACCGTGAGGCTGGGCGCCTGGCCGACGATCAGCAGCCGCGCGCTCGCACTGGCCTGCACGATCGGGCGCGGCCCGAGCGGCAAGTAGGCCTCGCACGCGCGGCAGGCGCGGATCTCGGCAAGCAGCGCATCCACGACGATGAGGCTAGTCGGTGAACGGACGGAAGAAGGCGTTGAGCTCGGTGCCCGGCGTGGCATCGGCAAAGCCATCGAAGCGGCCCTGCTCGGCCAATGTGCGCGCGGCGCGGATGAAGCCGCCCCAGGCCGCGCGCGCCATGCCGCCGCCCACGCTGACGCGGCGCACGCCCAGCGCGGCGATGTCCGCCATCGTCAGTTCGCTGGTCGCGCCGACCAACAGGTTGACCGGCTTGGGCGCAACGGCGGCCACCACGGCGGCGATCTGCTCGCGCGTCTTGATGCCGGGCGCGTAGAGGCAGTCGGCGCCGGCCTCGGCGTACGCACGCAAGCGCGCGATGGTGTCGTCGAGGTCGGGGCGGTTGGCAAAGAAGTTCTCGGCGCGGCCCACGAGCAGCGTGTCGCCGCCCGCCGCGTCGATGGCCCGGCGCGCAGCGCGCAGCCGCTCGACCGCGACGTCGATGGGGAACAGCGGATCGTCGGGGTTGCCCGTGGAATCCTCGATCGACAGGCCCGCCACGCCAGTCTCGACTGCAAGGCGCACGCTCTCGGCCACGCCCTGTGCGTCGGCGGCAAAGCCGTTCTCGAAGTCGGCGTTCACCGGCAGGTCGGTGGCGGCCACGAGTTCACGCAGGTGCGCGAGGATCTGGTCGCGCGACAGGGCGCCGTCGGCATGGCCGCGCGACCACGCGAAGCCCGAGCTGGTGGTGGCCAGCGCCTGGTAGCCCAGGCCTTCGAGGTAGCGCGCGCTGCCCGTGTCCCAGGGGTTCGGAATGACGAAGCAGCCCTGTGCGTGGAGGGCACGGAAGGCGGCGCGCTTTTCGGCGACGGTGCGGGTCATGGGGCCTCGGCTTTCTGTGTTCAAGACAGTGAGCCGGCCATTCTGACGCAGCTGCCTCAGCACTCCACCACGTTCACCGCAAGCCCCCCCAGCGAGGTCTCCTTGTACGTGGACTTCATGTCCTCGCCGGTCTGCTTCATGGTGCGGATCACGGCGTCGAGCGAGACGTAGTGGCTGCCGTTGCCGCGCAGCGCCATGCGCGAGGCGTTGATGGCCTTCACGGCCCCCATCGCGTTGCGCTCCACGCAGGGAATCTGCACCATGCCGCCGACCGGGTCGCAGGTGAGGCCCAGGTTGTGCTCCATGCCGATCTCGGCGGCGTTCTCGACCTGCGCGGGCGTGGCGCCGAGCACGGCGGCGAGCGCCCCGGCCGCCATCGAGCAGGCCACGCCGACCTCGCCCTGGCAGCCGACCTCGGCGCCCGAGATGGAGGCGTTGGTCTTGTAGAGCATGCCGATGGCCGCAGCGGTGAGCAGGAAGTCGACGATGCCTTCGTCGCTGGCCTGCGGCACGAAGCGCTGGTAGTAGTGCATCACGGCGGGCACCACGCCGGCCGCGCCGTTGGTGGGCGCGGTGACGACACGGCCGCCGGCCGCGTTCTCCTCGTTCACCGCCATCGCGAAGGCGTTGACCCAGTCCATGGCCGCGAGCGGATCGGCGGCGCCGGCCTGCGCCAGCAGCTCGCGGTGCAACTCGGGCGCACGACGCCGCATGCGCAGCGGGCCGGGCAGTGCGTGCGCAGCCAGCGGGTTGTCGATGCCGAAGCCGCGCTGCACGCACTGCTGCATCACGCCCCAGATGCGCAGCAGGCCCGTGCGCACGTCGGCCTCGGGCCGCCACACGCATTCGTTGCGCAGCACCAGCGTGGCCACGGAAATGCCGTGCGCATGGCACTGCGCCATGAGTTCGTCGCCGGTCGTGAAGGGATGCGGCACGGCGGCTGCGGCAGCGGCCGTTTGCGCCACGGCCTGCCCGCCCTCGACGACGAAGCCGCCGCCGACCGAGAAGTAGGTGCCTTCGGCGAGCACGGCACCATCGGCCGCGAAGGCCGTGAAGCGCATCGCGTTCGGGTGCTCGGGCAGCGACTCTTCGCCGCGAAAGGCGATGTCGCGCACGCGGTCGAAGGCGATGGGCGTGGTGCCCAGCAGGCTCAGCTGGCCGCTGCGGCGCAGCGCGTCCAGGCGCGGCTGCACGGTCTCGGGCCGCACGGTGTCGGGTGCGTCGCCGAAGAGCCCGAGGATCACGCCCTGGTCGGTCGCGTGGCCGTGGCCGGTGGCGCCGAGCGAGCCGAACAGGTCGACGTGCAGCCGTGCGACCTGCGCGAGCAGGCCGCGCCGTTCGAGCGATTGCGCGAACAGCAGCGCGGCGCGCATCGGCCCGACGGTGTGCGAGCTGGACGGGCCGATGCCGATCTTGAAGATGTCGAAGGCGGAGAGCATCAGCGCATCATGCGACCGGAAGCTGCTGTTTGACCAGCGCCACCCAGTAGGCCGCACCGAGTGGCAGGATGTTGTCGTTGAAGTCGTAGTACGGGTTGTGCACGTTCGGGTCGTTCGGGCCTTCGCCCGCGCCGATGCCGATGTAGGCGCCGGGGCGCTTCTGCAGCATGAAGGCGAAGTCTTCCGAGCCCATGGCGGGCGGGATGTCGGTGTGCACCTGTTCGAGGTCGACCAGGCTGGCCGCCGCCGCGATGGCCGCGTCGGTTTCGGCGGGCGTGTTGACCACGCCGGGGTAGCCGCGGCGGTACTCCAGCGCCACCTTGGCGCCGTGCGTGGCGGCCACGCCGTCGCAGATCTGCTGCATCGCCGCCTGGGTCTTGTCCTGGATGCCGGCGTCGAGCGTGCGCACGGTGCCGCGCAGCACGACGGTCTCGGGAATGACGTTCCAGGTGTCGCCGCCATGGATCTGCGTGACGCTGACCACGGCCGCGTCGGTGGCGCCGGTGCGGCGGCTCACGATGGTCTGCAGCGCGTTGATGAGCTGGGCCGAGATCACCACCGAGTCGATGCCGGTCTCGGGCATGGCGCCGTGGCTGCCCTTGCCGGTGATGACGATCTCGAAGGTGTCGAGAAAGGCCGTCATCGTGCCCTTGCGGATCGCGAAGCGGCCGCGCGGCAGGCTCGGGAAGTTGTGCATGCCGTAGACGGCGTCGGCCGGGAACTGGTCGAACAGGCCCTCTTCCACCATCACGCGACCGCCGCCTTCGTTTTCTTCGGCGGGCTGGAACACGAAGTGCACCGTGCCCTTGAAAGGCTTGTGGCGCGACAGGTGCTCCGCCGCGCCCAGCAGCATGGCGGTGTGGCCGTCATGGCCGCAGGCGTGCATCTTGCCGACGCACTTCGAGGCATGCGCCTGCGTGCCCAGCTCCTGCATGTTGAGCGCGTCGAGGTCGGCGCGCAGCGCGATGCTGGGGCCTTCGCCGTTCTTCAGCGTGCCGACCACGCCGGTGCCGGCCAGGCCGCGGTGCACGGGCAGGCCCATGAGCATCAGCGCATTGGCCACCACGTTGGCGGTGCGGTGTTCCTCGAAGGCGGTCTCGGGGTTGGCGTGGATGTCGCGGCGCCAGCTCAGCATGCGGGCACGGGTGTCTTCGGCAATCTCGGGGTCGCGGTACATGGCGTGAATCTCTCGTGGGTGAAATCAGTGGAAGAACTCGGCGATGAACGTGGCGCCGAGGAAGGTGCCGGCCGTCGCGGTGAGCGACACCACCACGATGCGCCAGCCGAGCCGGCGGAACACGGGCAGGTCTTTCGCGACCGAGAAGCCGGCCAGTGCCAGCACCGGCGTGGTGAAGGCCAAAAAGTTGAGCTTGGCGGTGATCGCGATCAGCGCGTCGGAGAACGGGAACAGGCCCGGGATGCCGACCACGGTGGCCACCACCGAGAGCACCAGCACCATCGGCAGGCGCGGCACGAAGCGCTTGATGGCTTCGACGGCGCCGGCAATCGCCACCACGGCGAGCACGCCTTCGAGCGACACCAGCACCGGCACCTTGTAGGTCACGGCATTGCCGATGAGCACGCCACCGCCCACCACCAGCCAGGCCAGCAGCGTGTCGCGCAGCGAGGTCGGCGCGGCATGGGCCACGCCGGCGCTCGAGACGTTCGCGCCCGCATCCACGGCGGCGCCCTGTTGGGCGCCATGCTTGGAGAAGCGGCCCAGCACCGGCTCCAGCTTGCCGTAGAGCCACGAGCACAGCGGCAGCGAGAGGAACAGCGTGAAGTAGAAGCCGGCCACGGTGGTCAGCAGGTTCGACGCAGCGGCAATCGCCGTGAGCTGCGGCAGCATCTCGGGCGGGCTCTGCGCGGCGATGGCGCCCAGCGCCGCCGCCATCAGGCTGCCCGAGCCCACGCCAGCGCCCATGGCCAGCGAGCGCGGGTCGAAGATGTGCAGGCTGGCGATGAAGCCCGCCAGCACCGCGATGAACAGCGCGCCCAGCACGGTGCCGGTGATGTACTCGGCCAGCACGCCGCGGCCTTCGGGCGAGGCCATGCCGTACTTTTCTCCGATGATCACGAGGTTGCCCTCGCGGCCCACCGAGAAGGTGGCGCCCACGGCCTCGCGCTTGATGCCCAGCAGCAGCGCCAGCGGCAGGCCCAGCGCCAGGGTGCCCAGCGCATGACCGAACTCCTGGAACAGCAGCGCCCAGCCGGCCTGCTTCACCTGCGGCAGCGCGGCGCCGACCGTGAGGCCCAGCTTCACCACGAACAGCAGCAGGCCCGCGTTGAGCAGGCCGCCGGCCAGCGACTGCTGCGCCGTGGCCACGCGCACCACGCCCGGCACGCGCCGGTGTGCGATGCCCCAGGCGGCGGCCATGAGCAGCGCCCACAGCATCGGCAGCAGCACCACCTTGCCGGGGCCGACGCTGAACTGCGTCGGGCCGATGAGTTCGGCCACGGCCACGAGGACCAGGGTGACGACGAGGAGCTTGAGTTTGCCGGCGGCGCTGGAAGGCGCTACGGCTGCAATCGTGGAGGCAGCGGAGGTCATGGGTGGGCGTTTTCGAGGGGTGCCGGCGAGTTTCGGGCGGCGAGCCTCTTGCATCAATGACCGCAAATAAGGATATTCGTTGCATTGAATGCAACACTCGGAGACGACCGCCATGGACGACAAGCTCGACACCCGTCGGGTGCGCTACTTCATGCAGGTGCTCGACAGCGGCTCGGTGCGCGGCGCGGCCGACGTGCTCGACATGGACCCGTCGGCCGTGAGCCGCGCCATCGGCATCCTGGAAACCGAGTGCGGCCTGCCGCTGCTGGAGCGCCACGGACGCGGCGTGGTGCCCACCGACGCGGGCCAGCTGCTGGCCGGCTATGTGCGCCGGCAGCAGGGGCAGAAGCAGCACCTGCTGGCGCAGATGGACAGCATCCGCAAGATCGAGAGCGGCCACATCGACATCGTGGCCGGCGAAGGCTATGTCGACTGGCTCATGCGGCACAGCCTGCGCATCTTCATGGCCAGCCACCCGAAGATCACGGTGAACCTCGACGTGGCCAGCACCGACGAGATCGTGCGCCGCGTGATCGAGGAGCGTGCCCACATCGGCATGCTGTTCCAGCCGCCGAAGGACGAACGGCTCACCTCGCACCAGTCGCACGCGCAGCCGATCCAGGCCATGGTGCTCGGCTCGCACCCGCTCGCGCAGCTCGGGCGCCCGCTCAAGCTGGCCGACCTGCTGCCCTACCCCGGCGCCACGCTGCACCGCAACTTCGGCGTGCGCCAGCACATCGAGGCGGCCGAGATCAGCGAAGGCGTGCGGCTGCCCGCGCTGCTGACCACCACCTCGTTCAGCGCGCTGGGCCACTTCGTGTCAGCGGGCCTGGGCTACACGCTGGGCACGCGCATCTCGCTCACGCCCAACGCCGACCATCCGGCGCTGGTCGAGCTGCCGATGAAGAACCCGCTGCTGTCGCAGGGGCGTTCGCACATCGTGTCGCGGCACGGCCGTCTGCTGCCGCCGGCCGCGGCGACGCTGCTGCGACAGGTGGTGGCGGACATGAAGCGCTATGCCGATTCGATTGCGGGGACGGGCATCGGCAAGCCCCGCGCGAGCACGCGCGGGCGCGGCGCGACGGGTTGAAGGGCATGGGGGCTTGCGTTGCGTGCGCGCACGGTTCGGTGTTCTGATCGGACCCCATGTCCTACCTCGCTCCCCTCTTCATTCACCTGCTGTGCGCCGCCTTCTGGGTCGGCGGCATGGCCGTCATGCACTTCGCCGTTCGCCCCGCCGCCGTCGCCACGCTGGAGCCGCCGCTGCGCCTGCGCATGATGGCCGCGACGCTGCGGCGTTTCTTCATCGGGGTGGATGCGTCCGTCACGCTGCTGTTCGTGACCGGCATCGGTTTGATCCACGCGACCGGCGGCTTTCGCGCGGTGCACTGGCGCGTCGAGGCCATGATGGGCATTGCGCTCGTGATGGCGGCGATTTATGTCTACATCCGCGCCTCGGCGTTCCGCGCGCTGCGCCGTGCAGTGGACGACAGCGCCTGGCCCGTGGCGGCCGCGCGGCTGAACACCGTGCGCCAGCTGGTGACGCTGAACCTCGCGCTGGGCGTGGTGGTGTTCGGGGTGGCGGTGATGGGGCGCGGCGGCTAGCCGTTGCCACGGTCGAGTTCGACCCGCGGCTCGCCCGTGCAAAGCACGGAAACACAATCGGTGAATCCGGCCACCAGGTATTCGTGCACATCGCCGTAGAACAGCCCGACACAGTTGCCGGGCCGCGCCGACTCCTGTGACAGCCAGCCACCCGACCGAATGGAGAACACCCAGCCGTTCGGCAGGGAGCACGCGGGCCAGTACTCGCCGAGATCGCGCTCGTCCATGACGCGGTAGGCCACCACATCGTCGAAGCGGACCCGGAGGCACGCGTCGCTTGTTGCATCCTGGGCGACGACCGTGAGTTGCTTCACCGCATAGTCGACACGCACGATCTCCCAGGTGCCTGCGCCATCGAATGCAGTGGGCACCGCGACGGCCTCGACCTTGACCGTTTCAGTCATCGGCCGACGGCCCTCAGCGTTCGCCCAGGACCGCGCCGTCCACCGGCTTCTGCAGCCACTGCGCGATGTCCTCGCCCAGCTTGTAGGTGACGACACCGACCATGCTGCAGGTGCTGCGCGGCATGCCGAAGTAGATGAACATCTGGCGCTGCGCCGTGAACTTGGCGGGCGCCGCGCCGTCGCGCTCCAGCGTGCCGCGCAGCTGGACGATCTTGGGGCCGCCGTAGAGGCCACCCGCGTTCGCGAGCAGGTCGGTGATCTCCAGCTTCAGCACGGGCGCGCCCTGCGCGTTGGCGGGCAGCGGCGGTGCGAGCAGGAACTCGTAGGGCTCGAGCAGCTGGTCCTGCACGGCCTGGCGCAGCGACGCAGGCACGTCGCAGGAATCGTCCGCCTTCGACAGCGTGACGCCCTTGGCGGTGGTGCCGTAGGCCACGGGCGCCATGAGCACGCTGTTGCGCGCCGTGGCTTCGGGCGGCGGGGGTTCGGGTGCAGCAGGCTGACGCGTGCCGCAGGCGGCCAGCAGCGAGGCCGCGCCCGCGAGCGCAAGAAGCCGCGCGACAACGCGCGCGGCGAACGGATGTTCGGTCATGTGGAATCCCCCTGAATAATTGTTCTGCGCCGGGTGGCGCGCGCCGATTCTGCGCCAACGTCGGCAGCGGCCATGCGCCGCGAAGGCTAAGCCGCAGGGCCCTTCAGCTCTACGCCATTGCCATCGGGATCTTCGAGGTAGATCGAAGGCCCGTTGCCCTCCGCCCCGAAGTTGTTCTGCACCTCGCCGTGCACCGGCACACCGTGCCGCGCCATGCGCGCGCGGATCGCGGCTTCGTCGAAGGGCTCGATGCGCAGGCAGAGGTGATCGACATTGCGGCCCTCGCGCCCGGCCAGTGCGCCGCCCTGGCTGCCGAGCTTGCCATCGTGCGTGACGAGGTCGATGAGGCTGCTGCCGGCACGCAGATGCACGAGGCCGAGGTCGTCGCGGCGCTTCTCTAACGTGCAGCCGAGCACGTCGCAATAGAAGGCCATGGACCGCGCGGCGTCGCGCACGCGCAGCACGACGTGGTCGATGCGCAGCACCGCGAACGGGGCTGCATCGGCAGCGGCTGCTTCAGGAGAAGACGGAGCGGGCGGGCGCGTCATGCCCGCCAGTGTGTCAGACCACCCCGGCGGCGCGCAATGCCTCGAAGCGCGTGGCGTCGACGCCCATCTCGGCCAGCACCTCTTGCGTGTGCTGCCCGAGTGCGGGCGGTGCGCGGCGCAGCACGGGCGGCGTGGCCGTGAGGCGCAGCGGGCTGGCCACGCCTGTGATGCTGGCGATGCCGTCGCCCGCATCGCGCGGCAGTGTGACGGCCAGGCCGCGCGCCTTGACCTGCGCGTCGTCGAAGGCCTGCGCGATGTCGTTGATGGGGCCGCAGGGCACGGCCTTGTCTTCGAGCAGCGCGACCCAGTCGGCGGTAGTGCGGGTGCGCGTGAGCTCTTCCATCATCGGGATCAGCACGCCGCGGTGTTTCACGCGCAGCGTGTTGGTCGCAAAGCGTTCGTCGGCGGCCCATTCGGCGTGGCCGGCGGCTTCGCAGAAACGCGCGAACTGGCCGTTGTTGCCGATGGCCAGCAGCATCGAACCGTCTTGCGTCGGAAAGTCTTGATACGGCGCGAGGCTCGGGTGCGTGTTGCCCTGGCGGCCCGGCGCCTTGCCGGTGTTGAGAAAAGCGCTCGCCTGGTTGGCGAGGATGGCCATGCCCACGTCGAGCAGCGCCATGTCGATGTGCTGGCCTTCGCCGGTGCGGTCGCGCACCTGCAGCGCCGCGAGGATGGCGGTGCTGGCGTACACGCCGGTGAACAGGTCGGTGAGCGCCACGCCCACGCGCAGCGGACCACCGCCGGGTTCGCCGTCGGGGCGGCCGGTGATGCTCATCATGCCGGTCATGGCCTGGATCATCAGGTCGTAGCCCGCGCGCTCGGCGTACGGGCCGTCGTGGCCGAAGCCGGTCACGCTGCAATAGATGAGGCGCGGGTTGGCCGCGCACAGGCTGTCCTGGTCGAGGCCGTACTGCTTGAGGCCGCCGGTCTTGAAGTTCTCGACCACGATGTCGGCCTGCGCCGCCATCTGCTGCAGCAGCGCCTGCCCCTCGGGCGTGGCCATGTCGATGGTGACCGAGCGCTTGTTGCGGTTGCAGGACGTGAAGTAGCTGGCCTGGTCGGTGTCGTGGCCGTTCGCGTCTTTCACGAAGGGCGGGCCCCAGGTGCGCGTGTCGTCGCCGACGCCGGGGCGTTCGATCTTGACGACGTCGGCACCCAGGTCCGCGAGGATCTGCGTGCACCACGGGCCCGCGAGCACGCGGGACAGATCGAGGACCTTGATGCCGTCGAGTGCTGCGGGCTTGGTGGTCATGCGTCCGATCAGTTCGCGAAAGCGGCGATGCCGGTGATGGCGCGGCCCAGGATGAGCGCGTGGATGTCGTGCGTGCCTTCGTAGGTGTTCACGACTTCGAGGTTCACCAGGTGGCGTGCCACGCCGAACTCGTCGCTGATGCCGTTGCCGCCCATCATGTCGCGTGCCATGCGGGCGATGTCCAGCGACTTGCCGCAGTTGTTGCGCTTCATGATCGAGGTGATCTCGACCGCGGCGATGCCCTCGTCCTTCATGCGGCCCAGGCGCAGGCTGCCTTGCAGGCCCAGCGTGATCTCGGTCTGCATGTCGGCCAGCTTCTTCTGGATGAGCTGGTTGGCGGCGAGCGGGCGGCCGAACTGCTTGCGGTCCAGCGTGTACTGGCGGGCGCGGTGCCAGCAGTCTTCGGCGGCACCGATGGCGCCCCACGAGATGCCGTAGCGGGCGCTGTTCAGGCAGGTGAACGGGCCCTTGAGGCCTTGCACTTCGGGGAACGCGTTTTCTTCGGGGCAGAACACGCCGTCCATCACGATTTCACCGGTGATGCTGGCGCGCAGGCCGACCTTGCCGTGAATGGCGGGAGCGCTCAGGCCCTTCATGCCCTTCTCGAGCACGAAGCCGCGGATCGGGCCGACGGTGCCGCTTTCGCTGACTTCCTTGGCCCACACGACGAACACGTCGGCGATGGGCGAATTGCTGATCCACATCTTCGAGCCGCTGAGCGAGTAGCCGCCCGGCACCTTCTTGGCGCGCGTGGCCATGCTGCCGGGGTCGGAGCCGTGGTCGGGTTCGGTCAGGCCGAAGCAGCCGATAAATTCGCCGGTGGCGAGCTTGGGCAGGTACTTCTGCTTTTGCGCTTCGGTGCCGAATTCGAAGATCGGCACCATCACCAGCGAGCTCTGCACGCTGGCCATCGAGCGGTAGCCCGAATCGACGCGCTCGACTTCGCGGGCGATCAGGCCGTAGGCCACGTAGTTCAGGCCGGGGCCGCCGTACTGCTCGGGGATCGTCGGACCGAGCAGGCCGAGCGCGCCCATTTCGCGAAAGATCGCGGGGTCGGTTTCGCCGCTGCGGAAGCCTTCGATGACGCGGGGCGCCAGGCGCTCCTGGCAGTAGGCGTTGGCCGCGTCGCGGATCATGCGTTCTTCGTCAGTCAGCTGCTGGTCGAGAAGAAAGGGGTCGTCCCAGTGGAATTGCGCTTTGGCGGCCATGTGGATGTCTCCGGAAAAGGAAGAAGAAACAAAAGAAGGGGGAATGCGGTCGATCGTAGCCACGCAGGGGGCCCGGCGCAAACGATGAATCCTCACCCAGATATGCGTCTGACGCACATCTTATGAGATACATCTTGTTGATTTACAGGCGAAACCACCTCGCCAGTCATACACTCCCGGCATACATGCGCCGCAAGATCCCACCCCTGCAAACCCTCGTGTGCTTCGACGCCGCCGCGCGCCACGAGAGCTACACCCGCGCCGCGCAGGAACTGGCGCTCACGCAGAGCGCGGTGTCGCGCCAGGTGGGGTCGCTCGAGACCTTCCTGGGCGTGGCGCTGTTTCGCCGCACGCGGCACGGCGTGGCGCTCACGGCCAGCGGCGCCGCCTACGCGCGCCAGATCGCACGCCGCCTGGAGGCGATGGAGCGCGACACGCTCGACGCCATGGCGCACCAGGGCGAAGGCGGTTCGCTCTCGCTGGCCGCAGTGCCCACCTTCGCCACGCGCTGGCTGGTGCCGCGCCTGCGCGGTTTTGCGGCGCTGCAGCCCGACGTGGTGGTGCACATCGAGACGCGCACCCGGCCCTTCCTGTTCGCCGACGCGGAGTTCGACGCCGCGCTTTACGCGGGCACACCGGCGCAGGTCGAGAACTGGGCCGGCACGCGCGCTGTGTTGTTGATGCACGAAGACGTGGTGCCCGTGTGCAGCCCTTCGCTGTTGCCCGATGGTCAGGCCGTGTCGCCCGAAGCCATCGCGCAGATGCCGCTGCTGCAACAGAGCACGCGCCCCGACGGCTGGCGCCAGTGGTTCGACGCGCAACAGGTCGACGCGCCCAACGCGCGTGGCGGCCCGCGCTATGAGTTGTTCTCGATCCTTGCAGCCGCCGCGTCGCACGGCCTGGGCGTGGCGCTGATGCCGACGATGCTGGTGGCCGACGAGCTGGCACGCGGTGAGCTGGTGGTGGCCTGTCCGCGGGCGTTGTCGGCGGAGCGCAGCTATTACCTCGTGACGCCGGAGCGGGCGGACCAGCGGCCGTTGTTGAAGCTGTTCAGTGATTGGTTGCTGGGGCAGGCTCGGGAGGTCTGACGCGGCCAAAAAATGCATCTCATACTAGACATTTCATTAGTTTTGCCTAACATGAGATACATATATGCCATCCACCGCACCGCCCACCTTCGAGGGGGCCAGCCGACGCCTTGAAGCGCTCGGCCGGCATATCCATGCGCGGCGGAAGTCGCTCAGGATCAGCGCCACCACGGCCGCCGAGGCGGCGGGCATGTCGCGCATGACGCTGCATCGCATCGAACGCGGAGAGCCCTCCGTCACGATGGGGGCCTACATGAACGCGCTGGCGGCATTGGGGCTCGATGTCGAAGTGACGGCACCGGTCGAAGGCACCTCCAAAGAGATGGCGATGCCGGCGTCTTCGCGCACGCCGACGCAGACCGTCCGGGTCGGCGACTTCGCGCAGTTGCGTCGCCTGGCCTGGCAATTGCCGGCAGACGCGGAGCTCACACCCGAGGAGGCCTGGGGCACTTACGAACGCAACTGGCGCCACGCCAATCCGTCCGCGCTCGAAGACAACGAGCGCCAGTTGCTGGCCGAGTTGGCCCGCATGCTGGGCCGGAAGCCGCTGGATGTTTGAGCGCGCGCACCATCGCCAGGTCGCCGAGGTGCTCGCGGCGCTGAACGCGCCCCTGCTGGCGGACAACCATTGCCTGTTCGGCGGCGGCACGGCCATCGCGCTGCGCCATGGCGAGTACCGCGAGTCGGTCGACATCGACTTCCTCGTGTCCGATGTGGCGGGCTACCGTTGCCTGCGCCAGCTGGCAACCAGCAACGAGGGGCTGCGCGCGCTTACCCGGGAAGGCGCGACATTGCAGCAGGTGCGCGACGTCCGCGCCGACCAATACGGCGTCCGCAGTGCCGTGCGCGTGGGCGAGACCGACATCAAGTTCGAGATCGTGCTCGAGGCGCGCATCGCACTCGAAGCTCCCGGCCCCACAGACCGCATCGACGGCATCGCCACCCTCACGCCGCTGGACATGGCGGCGAGCAAGCTGCTCGCCAACTCCGACCGCTGGGCCGACGACAGCGTGTTCAGCCGCGACCTGATCGACCTGGCCATGATGCAGCCCGGCAAGCCCTTGCTGCTGCGCGCGGCAAGCAAGGCCCGTCTCGCCTACGGGGACAGCATCGATGCCGATCTTGAAAAGGCAGCCGATGCGCTGCTGGCGCGGCCCGGACGCATGGAGCGATGCATGCACATGCTGCAGATGACTACGATTCCGCCCGCGTTGCTGCGCAAGCACATCAAGGCCCTGCTGCCGCGAACGCAGCGCTTGAGCTGAGACGCGGACCGAGGCTGGCCCGGTCAGGCCTTGGCCGGCCGCGCGCCCTCTTGCGCAAACGCCTGGATCAACGCCGGGAAGGCCGCGAACTCCGGCAGCTTGCCGAAGCTGTGCTTCGCCGGCGTCGTCGCCCAGGGCAGCTTCTCGTCGGTCCAGGTTTCGGCGAAGGGCACGACCCATTCGTGCCGGTCGAGCATCGTGGGGCGCAGGTTGACGAACTCGTCCATGCCTTCGGTGCGGGTGAACATCCAGCTCTTGCAGTGCGGGCAGAAGAAGTGGTGCGAGTCGCCGTGCAGGCCGCCGATGACGGGTTCGCCCGACACCACCTCGAAGCCCGGCGTCGGGATCGCCAAAGACAATGAGAACGCGCTGGCGCTCATGCGCTGGCAGCCGGTGCAATGGCAGGCCATCGCCAGCAGCGGCGGTGCGGTGATGCGCAGGCGCACCTGGCCGCAGCGGCAGCCGCCGGTCCAGGGGAGTTGCCAGTCGTTGGCGGTGTCTTGAGGGGCGTTGCTTTGGGTGCTCATGGGCGCTTTCTGGCTTGATTTTCAGAATGATCGCTCAATACGTGTCCCGCTTCATCGGCCGATTCAAAACCCATGCGATCCCTTCGCGAAACAACAAGAACACTGCCGCACAGCTCACCGAAACCCGCGTCCGAAAACGGCGAGCCCTCACGCATCAGCAGCGCGACACTGCCCCCATGACCTCCCCCGTCCCCTCCCGCGTCGACGCCCTCGACTGGCCCCGCATCGACGCCGACCTGGCCACGCGCGGCTGCGCTGCCATCGGCGCGCTGTTCACACCGAAGGAATGCGCCGCACTCGCCGCGATGTACGAACAGCCGCAGCATTTCCGCAGCCGCGTGGTCATGCAGCGCCACGGCTTCGGTCAGGGCGAGTACCAGTACTTCGCGAACCCGCTGCCGTCCAAGCTCGTGGCGTTTCGCAGCGCGCTGTATGAACGCCTCGCGCCGCTGGCCAATGCCTGGGCCACCGCGATGGGCCAGCCGGCCGACTACCCGCCGGACCACGCGGCCTACCTCGATCGCTGCCATGCGGCGGGACAGTTGCGCCCCACGCCGCTGCTGCTGCGTTACGACGAAGGCGACTACAACTGCCTGCACCAGGACCTGTATGGCGACCTGCAATTTCCGCTGCAGCTCACGGTGCTGTTGAGCCGGCCCGGTGAAGACTTCACCGGCGGCGAGTTCGTGCTGACCGAGCAGCGCCCGCGCATGCAGTCGCGCGCCGAGGTGGTGCCGCTCGCGCAAGGTGAAGCGGTGATCTTCGCGGTGAACCAGCGGCCCGTGGCCGGCACGCGCGGCAGCTACCGCGTGACGATGCGCCATGGCGTGAGCCGCGTGCGCAGCGGGCGGCGCCATACGCTGGGCCTGATCTTTCACGACGCGCGCTAACCAAAACGAACGCCCGTTCGCAAGCAAGTCCTCGGGCGCGGCAACGTTGCATCCAGCGTGCAAAGTTGCACATATGTACCAATTACAGGCGAAAATCCCGCGCGCATCTGGGGGGATTGCCAGGATGGCCGGCGCACACGATCGGCCCCGCAACCCCCTCCGGACGTCGGACCACGACCTCGTGAGGAGGAGCCGGGGTCCGTTCCGAGTTGTCGTCAGGGAGCTGTATGTACAAGAAATCGTCCGGGCCTCCGGATGTGGCGGGTCGCCCGTCTTTCGCGCACGCCACCACGCCGTTGCCACCGCCTTCGTCCCCCTCTTCTGCTGAACCTCCTGTGCCCCGGCGACCGCGTCGCTTCCGGGTCGATGTCGGCTCCATCGTCAGTGCCGTGGCGCTCGCGCAGTCGCTGCTGCTGGTCACGCTGGGCTATTGGGGCTCGCAGCGGCTGGTGACGACGATCGGCAGCTCGGCGCACAAGTCGAACCACGACCGCATCGAAGACAAGGTGCTGGCCTTCCTGTCCAAGGCCGAATCGGCGGTCGGCGCGATCGGCAGCTCGCCCAGCCTCACGCCCGCGGGCGAGAACGTCGAGCGCACGGCCGAGCTTTTGTGGACGCTGCTGCAGCAGTCACCCGAACTCGACAGCGTCTACGTGGCGAACGTCGAGGGCAAGATGCTGATGGCGCTGCGCTACCCGGTGCCGGCCATCCGCCACATTGCGCGCAGCGCCGACTTCACCACCGAGACCTGGCAGTACAAGCTGCCGCTGGGCTCCGAGGCCGATGTGCAGCAGCGCTTTGCCACGCAGCGCGTGGAGGCCTACCGCAGCAACTACAACCCGACGCAGCGCAGCTGGTTCGTGCAGGCGCGCAAGACGCAGGCGCCGGTCTGGACCAGCCCCTATGTGTTCGCCGCCGCGCAGGAGCTGGGCGTGACCTACGCGCTGCCGAGCCAGCGCCGCCAGGCCGAGGGCAGCCCGCAGGCGATGGTGGTGGCGGGCGACGTGTCGCTGGGCCGGCTGTCGGAGTTCGTGCGGCTGTTCAGCCGCAACGGCAACGGCAACAGCGCGCTGCTCAGCGCCGACCACAAGGTGCTCGCACGCAGCGACATGCCGGGCGTGCTGCACACGCTGGAGGCACCCACGGGCGCACTCGGCGCGCTCGATGCGCAGATGGCGGCCGACGGCATCGCCGGCAGCGGCAGCGACACGGCCTTCGCGTTCAGCCACGAAGGCAAGCGCTACCTCGTGCAGGCCTCGCGCATTCCCGCCACGGGCTGGCAGCTGGTGAGCTGGGTGCCCGAAGACCTGCTGCTGGGTGGCCTGCGGCGTGCGGTGGCGTGGTCGCTGCTGCTGGCGCTGGTGTTCCTGGGGCTGGCGCTGTACATGTCATTGAAGTTGTCGAAGCTGGTGACGGCGCCGGTCGAGAACCTCTCGCGCATCGCGCACCGCATCGGTCGCCTCGAGCTCGACGACCTGCCGCGCGAGCCCAGCCGCGTGCTCGAAATCCAGCACCTCGATCAGGCGCTCGACGACTCGGCGCGCAGCCTCAAGGCCTTTCGCAAGTTCGTGCCGGTGGACGTGATCAACCAGCTGGTGGCGCAAGGCCACGCGCTCGCGCCCAACGGCTCGCCGCGCCAGGTGACGGTGATGTTCACCGACGTGGAAGGCTTCACGTCGATTTCCGAATCGATCGCGGCCGACGTGCTGGTGCGCCAGCTGACCGCGTACTTCAACCTCGCGGCCGACGTGTTCGCGCGCCACGGCGGCGTGATCGACAAGTTCATCGGCGACGGCATCATGGTGCTGTGGGGTGCGCCGGCCGATCTGGAAGACGCCGAGTACAAGGCCTGCTGCGCCGCACTGGAGCTGCACGCCGAAATGCACGCGCTCAACCGGCAGTGGGCCGAACAGGGCCTGCCCGAGTTCCGCACGCACATCGGCATTCACACCGGCGTGGTGGTGGCGGGGGTGCTGGGGTCGAACGACCGGCTGTCTTACACGGCGTTCGGCGACGTGGTGAACGTGGCGAGCCGCATCGAAGGCGCGAACCGCCAGCTGGGCACGCGCATGCTGATTTCAGAAGTCACCTACGCGGCCCTGAAGGGGCGGTTGGCCACGCGGCGCATCGAAGAGCTGGTGGAGCTGCGCGGCCGGCAGACGCGCATGGTGCTGCACGAACTGCTGACTTGATCGGGACCGATCCGCGCGAACGTCATGTCGCGCGGGTCGGTCGATCAGCGCGAGGGACGCGGTGGCGCGGGCGGCGTGGTCACGCGCACCAGCATCAGGTTGGCGGTGGTGCCGTTGCCCTGCGTGAGCACACCGTACTGCGTGTCGTTGATGAACAGCAGCTGCTCGCCACGCGTGATGCGCGCCGCCACGGCGTAGCGCATGCGCGGATCGATGCGTGCCGCATCGACGCTCAGTTCGAACGCGAAGGGCGGCTGCTTGCCGTTGGCGGGAATGCGCTGCTCAGCGAGCACGACCGAGGGCGCGTCCATGCGCGACACGTCGAGCAGTTGCACGCGCACTTCGGCCGCGGGGTCGAGTGCGATGCGCTCGCGGTAGGCCACGGTGCCCGTCACGCGCAGCGGTGCGGCGCCCGGTTTGGGCGTGGCCGGCGTGTCCGAGGAAGCGCAGGCGCTCAGGACGGAGGCTCCGGCAATCGCGGAGAGCATGAGGAGGCTGGTGCGTCTTTTCATCGGCCCATTATGCGGAGGCACGCTCCGCGGCGAAAGCCACATACCAATCCAGGCTGCCGGGGTTTGCCATCGCCTCGCGGTTCACGACCTTCTCGATCGGCTGGCCCAGCAGCAGCTTCTTGATCGGCAGCTCCTGCTTCTTGCCCGACAGCGTGCGCGGAATCTCGGCCACCTGGAAGATGTCGTTGGGCACGAAGCGCGGCGACAGCGAGGTCTTGATGGCGTTGTTGAGGCGCGTGCGCATGGCGTCGTCGAGCGCCACGCCGGGGCGCAGCACCACGAACAGCGGCATGTAGCTGTCGCGGCCCAGGTATTCGAGGTCGACCACCATCGAGTCGAGCACTTCGGGCAGGCCCTCGACCGCGCTGTAGATTTCGCTCGTGCCCATGCGCAGGCCCTGGCGGTTGATGGTGGCGTCGCTGCGGCCGTAGATGATGCAGCCGCCGTCGTTGCCGATCTTGATCCAGTCGCCGTGGCGCCACACGCCCGGGTAGGTGTCGAAGTAGCTCGACACATAACGTGCGTTGCCTTCGTCGCCCCAAAAGTACAGCGGCATCGAGGGAATGGGTTGCGTGCACACCAGTTCGCCGACCTCGCCGATGACTGGCTGGCCCTGTTCGTTCCAGGCCTCGACCGCGTGGCCGAGTTCGCGGCACTGCATCTGGCCCGGCACTTCGGGCAGCTCGCGGTTGCCGCCGACGAAAGCGCCGCAGAAGTCGGTGCCGCCGGAGATGTTGCACCACCACACACCGGTCGAGCCCGCGTCGAGGATCTGCTGCGAGCCCCAGCGCTGCACCTCGTCGGGCAGCGGCGAGCCTGTGCTGCCGAGTGCGCGCACGCGCGACAGATCGCCGCAGTCTTTCGCGACCAAGCCGGCCTTCATGCAGTTGGTGAAGTAGGCCGCGCCCGCGCCGAAGAAGGTGACGCGGTGCTTCGCAACAAAGCGCCACAGCACGCCCCAGTCGGGCTTCTCCTTGCTGCCCGCCGGGTTGCCGTCGTAGATGCAGATGGTGGCGCCGAAGGCCAGGCCCGAGAGCTGCGAGTTCCACATCACCCAGCCCGTGGAGCTGTACCAGTGGTAGCGCTCGCCGAGGTTGTTGGCGCCATAGCTCGCGCCCACGTCGTTGTGCAGGCCGCAGGCGTGCATGGTCAGCAGGATGCCGCCCTGCCCGTGCACGATGGGCTTGGGCAGGCCGGTGGTGCCGCTCGAATAGACGATCCAGATCGGGTGATCGAAGGGCAGCCACTCGGGCTCGAAGGCCGCGACCTCGGCGTCGTCGCGCGCGATGGCCTGCTGCCATTCGACGTCGTGCGCCACCGCGTTCGCAGCAAAGGGCGTCTGCACGAGCAGCAGTTTCTGCACGCTCGGCAGCTGGCCGCGCAGCTCCTGCAGCACCGTGCTGCGATCGAGCGGCTTGCCGCCGTAGTGCACGCCATCGACCGCAATCAGCAACGTGGGCTCGATCTGGCGGAAACGGTCAGCGACGGCGGCCGTGCCCATGTCGGGCGCGCACACGCTCCACACCGCGCCGATGCTGGAGCACGCAAGAAACGCCACCATGGTCTCGGGCACGTTCGGCATGTAGGCGGCCACGCGGTCGCCGTGGCGCACGCCGAGCGACTTCAGCGTGAGCGCCACCGCGGCCACCTGACGGCGCAGCTCGGGCCACGACAGCTCGCGCACCTCGCCGCGTTCGTTGTCGCTGACGATGGCGGGCAGGCCGGCCGCATGGGCCGCGTCGGCATGGCGCAGCACCTCGCGCGTGTAGTTGACCTGTGCGCCGGGGAACCAGCGCGCGCCGGGCATGCGCCGTTCGGCGAGCACCGCGGTGTGGGGCGTGGGCGAGTGCAGGCCGGCGTAGTCCCAGATGCTCTGCCAGAAGGCATCGAGGTCGGTGACGGACCAGCGCCACAGCGCGTCGTAGCTGTCGAAGGCGAGGGCGCGCGTGTCGCGCAGCCAGTTCTGATAAAGACGGATCTGGGGGATGTTGGGAGCGGGCATGCCACGAGCGTAGCGCCGCGAACGGCCGTGCTCAATGAGGGTTGACCTCAGGGTTTGTACGTGTGTTCAACATTTTTGTACAGCCGTTCAATACGGCCCCATGAACGCTCGCACACCGACGGCCCGCAAACGCAGCACCTCACGCGCCTCAGCCGCCTCAAGCGCCGCGCCCGAGGCCGCGCGACCCGACCGCCGACAGGCGATCCTGCTGGCGGCCGAAAAGCTCTTTGCGCAGCACGGCTACCACGCGGTGACGATCCGCCAGATCGCCGAAGAAGCCGGTGTGCCGCTCGCGCTGGTGGGCTACTACTTCGGCCCGAAGCACGAGCTGTTCCACGCGATCTTCGAACACTGGAGCCACAGCATCGACGAGCGGCTCGCGCGCCTCGCGGCCGTGACCATCGACCCCGACGACGCGCGCACGCTGCCGCGCATCATCGAGGCCTTCACCGCACCCGTGCTGGCGCTGCGTGCGAGCACCGAGGGCGAGTACTACGCACTGCTGGTGGCGCGCGAGCTGTACCACGCGACTGAAGAAGCCGACCGCGTGCTGCGCGGCTACTTCGACCCGCTGGCCGAGGCCTACATCGACGCGTTGCATGTGGCGCTGCCGCACGCCACGCGCAGCCAGGTCGCGTGGGGCTACCAGTTCGCGCTCGGCGCGCTGCTGCACCACCTGACCGACAGCCGCATCGAACGGCTCTCGCGCGGCGAGAACACACGCGCCGACCCGGCCGTGGCGCCGATGCTCGTGAACTTCATCGCCGGTGGCCTGCGCGCCGCGCTGCCCCGTCCCAAAGCCGTTGCGAAGGCGGCTTCGAAGGCCCCCGCCGCCAAGTCCTCACGCACGAAAAAGACCATCCCCAGGAGACCCCAGCCATGATGAAAAGACGCACCCTGCTGTCGGCGCTCGCGGCCGCATCGGCCACCGCCTCGTTGCCTTCGCGCGCACAGCAGGCGCACCCGAAGATCGTGTTCGGCTACACGGCGGTGACCGACTTCGCCTCGGTCTTCGTGGCGGCCGAGGAGGGCTACTTCAAGAAGCGCAACCTCGACGTGGAGCTGAAGTTCATTCCGCTGAACTCCACCATCCCGGCCGCGCTGCAGTCCGACTCGCTGCAGATCGGCGGGCCCACGCCTTCGGTGTTCCTGCAGGCGGTGGACGGCGGTCTCGACCTGGTGCTGGTGGCCGGCGGCGGCCTCACCTCGAAGACGATCACGGGCTTCGGACTCGTGGCGCGCGCGGGCTCGGGCATCAAGAGCCCGCAGGACTGCGTGGGCAAGAAGATCGGCGTGCCGGGGCTCGGGGCCTTCCTGCACGTGACCTTCCGCGCGTGGCTGAAGGACAGCGGCGTCGACTACCGCAAGGTGAACTTCATCGAGGCCGCCTTCCCGCAGCATGCCGACCTGCTGCGCGGCGGTTCGGTCGATGCGGTGGTGTCGGCCGACCCGTTCATGAGCCGCATCACCGAGAGCGGCGCGGGCTACGTGGCCTCGTACTACTCGACCTTCCTGCCCGAGAACAACCAGACCATCGTGCATGCGGCCAAGCGCGAGTGGGTGGCGAAGAACCCCGCCACGGCGCGCGCGTTCCGCGAGGCGCTGGTCGAATCCAGCGGCTTCATGCAGCAGGCGAAGAACGACGCCAAGGTGCGCACGGCCATCGGCAAGTACATCAAGCTGCCGGCCGAGGTGCTCGCCAAGGTGCAGGTCTCACCACCCGGCCCGGTCGTCACCGACAAGCAGCTGGGCTACTGGACCGGGCTCATGAAAGAGCAGGACATGCTCAAGACGAACATCGACGTTGCGAAGCTGATCGCCAAGTGATTTCCGCACCTGCCCCGATCACCACGCGCGCCGCGCTTTACGCGAGCGTTGCAGGCTCGCCAACAAATTCGGCGATGCAAGCCCCGCCCTTCCTGCGCTTCGACGGCGTCGCCATCCGCTTGGGCGGGCGCGAGATCCTGTCGCCCACGTCGTTTGACGTGGCGCGCGGCGAGTTCGTCTGCATCGTCGGCCCGAGCGGCTGCGGCAAGACCACGCTGCTGCGCGCGGCCAGTGGTCTCGTCACCGCGAGTGCCGGCGAGGTGCGGCGCAAGGGCGTGCCGATGACGGCACCCTCGCGCGAAGTCGCCTTCGTGTTCCAGGACTACGGTCGCGCGCTGCTGCCGTGGCGCACGGTCGAAGGCAACGTGAGCCTCGCGCTCGAAGCGGCCGGTGTGCCCGCCGCTGAGCGCGCGTCGCGCATCGCCGACGTGCTCGGCAAGGTCGGCCTCGCGAAGCACGCGCAGAAGTTTCCGGTGCAGCTCTCGGGCGGCATGCAGCAACGCGCACAGATCGCGCGCTGCCTTGCGCAGAAGCCCGAGCTGATGATGATGGACGAGCCCTTCGGCGCGCTCGATGCGCTCACCCGCCAGAGCCTGCAGGACGAGCTCGCGCGGCTGGTGCGCGACGACGGGCTCACGGTGCTGTTCGTGACGCACGACCTCGAAGAGGCCATCTACCTGGGCGACCGCGTGATCGCGCTGCAGGCCAACCCCGGCCCCGGACGGCCGAGCCTCGCGCGGATGATCGACGTGAAGATCCCGCGCCCGCGCGACCAGCTCACGACCAAGGAGCATCCGGACTACCTGCAGTTGCGGCGTGAGCTGTTCGCCTTCATCGAGCAGGGCCATGACTGAAGGCCGCGTCTTTCGCTGGCTGCGGCCGTGGGTGTTTCCTGCGGTGCTGGTCGGCGCCTTCGAGTGGTACGCGCGGCGCGCGGCGGCGTTGGGCAGCGATGCGCTCGCGCCACCGACCGCGGCGGCCAAGGCTTTCGTCGGCGCGGCGATGGACGGCTCGCTCTGGCAGGCCACGGGCTTCACGCTCGGCACGGCAGCGCTGGGCTTGCTGCTGGGTGCGGTGCTCGGCATTGCACTCGGGCTGGTGCTCGGGCTCTCGCGCCGCGCAGCGCAGCTGGGCTCCGTCTCCATCGAGGTGCTGCGCCCCGTGCCTTCCGTCGCACTGATTCCGCTCGCGATGCTGGGCTTCGGTTTCGGCGTGCGCATGGAAGTGGCCATCGTCGCCTTCGCCACCTTCTGGCCGCTGCTGGTGCTGGTGCAATCGGCGGTGCAGCAGATCGAGCCCCGGCTGCTCGAAGTGAGCCGCGTGCTCGGCCTGTCGGCGCGCGAACGTGCCTTCAAGATCGTGCTGCCGGCCATCGTGCCGCGCCTGTTCGTCGCATTGCGCCTCGGCGTGGCGGTGGCGCTGGTGGTGGCGGTGACGGTCGAAATCGCCGCGAATCCGCACGGCATGGGTTACGCGATGATGATCGCGCAGCAGAGCTTCGACCCCGCGCTGATGCTCGCGTGGCTCGGCTGGATCGGCGTGGTGGGCTTCGCGGTCAACGCGGGCATGGTGCGGCTGCAATCCTTCGTCGCGCGCCGCATGGGGGTGCAGCCATGAACAACAACCGCAACGACCGACTGGGTCTGGGGTGGCTGGGCTCCGCGGGCGTGCTGCTCGCGCTGATCGCGCTGTGGTGGGTGGCAAGCAACGCGGGCTGGGTCAGCCGCGTGTTCTTGCCCACGCCGCAGGCCACCTTCGCGAGCCTGCTCGAAGGGCTCAATCTCTCAGCGGGCAACGATGGCAATGGCGAACTGCTCGCCTTCACGCAGGCCACGATCGGTCGCATGGTCGAAGGCTGGCTGCTGGCTTCGCTCTTCGGCGTGCTGCTGGGCGCGGCCATCGGCGTGTCGCCCGCAGTGCGCGCGTGGGTGCAACCGACGCTGGAGTTCATCCGCCCGCTGCCCGCCTCGGCGCTGCTGCCGCTGGCCATTTCGATCTTCGGGCTGAACCCCGGCATGGTGCTGTTCGTGGTCGCCTTCGGCGCGATGTGGCCGGTGCTGCTGGCCACGGTGCACGGCTTCGCGGCCGTGGAGCCGCGCCTGTCGGAAGTGGCGCGCTGCCTGCAGATGTCGCGCGCCGCGTACATCTGGAAGATGGGCCTGCCCAATGCCATGCCCGACATCCTGGCCGGCATGCGGCTGGCGCTGACCATCGCGCTGATCGTTGCGGTGGTGGGCGAAATGATCGCCTCGCAAAGCGGCCTGGGCCAGGCCATTCTGCTGGCGGCCCGCGCCTTCCGCGCCAGCGACCTGTTCGCCGGCATCGTGCTGCTCGGGCTCATCGGCTTCGTGAGCAATGCGCTGCTGGCCTTTGCCGAAAAGCGCCTGCTGCGGTGGCAGCAGCCCTGATCAATTCCATCAAATCCAACACCCCACAAGGAGCCTCGCCATGCCACGCAAGTTCGTCGACCTGTCGATCTTTCTCGAAAACGACGTGCTGTCCGATCCGCCGGCCTTCGCGCCGAAGATCCAGTACTTCACGCACGACAACACCTTCGAGCAGATCGAGCCTTTCTTTCCCGGCCTGAAGAAAGAAGACCTGCCCGATGGTGAAGGCTGGGCGGTGGAGCTGGTGCAGCTGTCCACGCACAACGGCACGCACCTCGATGCGCCGTATCACTTTCACTCGACGATGGACAAGGCACTGGGCGAGAAGAAGCCCGCCATCGCCATCCACGACGTGCCGCTCGAATGGTGCTTCCAGCCGGGCGTGAAGCTCGACTTTCGCCACTTCGCCGACGGCTACGTGGTCACGGCCGCGGACGTCGAGGCGGAATTGAAGCGCATCAACCACACGCTGAGCCCGCTGGAGATCGTGGTGGTCAACACGCGCGCGGGCTCGCGCTACGGCAACAACGACTACGTGTCGGCCGGCGCGGGCATGGGCTACGAAGCCACCATGTATTTGCTGGAGCGCGGCGTGCGCCTCACGGGCACCGACGCCTGGAGCTGGGACGCGCCCTTCGTGCACACCGCAAAGAAGTACGGCGAGACGCAGGACGCCTCGCTGATCTGGGAAGGCCACAAGGCCGGGCGCGACATCGGCTACTGCCACATCGAGAAGCTGCACAACCTCGAGGTGCTGCCGCCCACGGGCTTCTTCATCAGCTGCTTCCCGCACAAGATCCGCGGCGCCTCGGCGGGCTGGACGCGCGCGGTGGCGATCTTCGATGACGCGCTGATGGCGTCGGTCTGAGCATGATCGAACTCAACCACACGCACGACGTCGACGCCCGCAGCTGGGTTGCATCGGCCAACGTCGCGGGCAGCGACTTTCCGATCCAGAACCTGCCGTATGCGATGTTCCGTCGCACCGGCAGCCCCGAGCCGTTTCGCGGTGGCGTGGCGATCGGCGACCAGGTGCTCGACCTCGCGGCGCTGGCCGCCGGATCGCACGTCGATGGCCTCGTGCTCGATGCGGCGCGCGCAGCCGCCCTGCCCGCGCTCAACGACTTCTTCGCGCTCGGCCCGTCCGCCTGGCAGGCGCTGCGCCATGCGGTCTTCGCGTTGCTGCGCAGCGATGCGCCGGCTGCGACCATGGACGACCTGCAGTCCTGCCTCGTGCCACAGGCCGAGGTCGACTACACCGTGCCCGCGCGCATCGGCGACTACACCGACTTCTACACCTCGATCGACCACGCGCTGAACATCAGCCGCCTGATGAACCCCGACGGCGACGTCACGCCCAACTTCCGCTGGGTGCCGACGGCGTACCACGGGCGCGTGTCGACCATCGGCGTGAGCGGCCAGCGCTTTCACCGGCCGATGGGCCAGGCCATGGCGCCCGGCGCGAAGGCCCCGACGTATCAGGCCTGCGCGCGGCTCGACTACGAGCTGGAGCTGGGCGTGTGGATCGGCCAGGGCAATGCGCAGGGCGAGGCGATTCCGCTCGAACGCGCGGAGGCGCACATCTTCGGCCTCTGCCTGCTCAACGACTGGTCGGCGCGCGACATCCAGTTCTGGGAAATGGCGCCGCTCGGCCCCTTCCTCGCGAAGAACTTCGCCACCACGATCTCGCCGTGGATCGTGACGATGGAGGCGCTGGCGCCCTACCGTCAGGCATGGACGCGGCCCGCGAACGACCCGCAACCGCTGGCGTACCTGGAAAGTGCCGCGAATCGCGAAGGCGGCGCGCTCGACATCCGGCTCGAGGCGTGGCTCGAAAGCGAAAAGGCGCGCGAGCAGAAGACCGGGCCGTCGCGCCTGTCGGGCACAAGCTTCCGTCACCAGTACTGGAGCGTTGCGCAAATGGTGGCGCACCACACGGTGGGCGGCTGCAGCCTGAACCCGGGCGACCTGTTCGGCAGCGGCACCATCTCGGGACCTGGCGAAGGCGAGGCCGGCGCGATCATCGAACTGACGCGCGCGGCCCAAACCCCGGTGACGCTGGCCAACGGCGAAACGCGTGGTTTCCTGGAAGACGGCGATGCGGTGTTGCTGCGCGGCTGGTGCGAGAAGCCCGGCCATGCGCGCATCGGTTTCGGCGAAAGCCGGGGGACCGTGCTGCCGGCGCGAGGTTGAACCGGACGCACCAATGAAAAAGGCCACCTGGTGAGGTGGCCTTTTTCATGCGATTTGGAGCGGGAAAAGAGTCTCGAACTCTCGACCTCAACCTTGGCAAGGTTGCGCTCTACCAACTGAGCTATTCCCGCGTGAGCCTCAGATTATAGGGTGGTTCGGGGCCGTTTGCCAGCCTCCCCCGAAAAAATTTGAAATCAGGCCCCGAACACCAGCGCGCGGTGCATCGACACCCCGGCGAACAGCCCGTCGGCCGAGGCCAGCGTGGCGTTGGAAAAAGCCATCGCCACATCGCCCGCCGCGTACACGCCGGGCACCGTGGTCGTCTTCATCGCATCGACGCGCAGCACCGGGCCCGTGGGGCCGTCGTCGAACGCGCAGCCCAGCTGTTCGGCCAGCGGACTGGTCGGCCGCGTGTGCGGCGCCACGAACAACGCCTCGATCGGCACGCGCCGCCCGTCGTCCAGGCGCACGGCCGCCAGGTCCGTCCCCTGCCCTTCGAGACCAGCGATGCGCCCGGGCTCGAGGATCACGCCGCGTGCCTGCAGCCGGGCACGCGCCTCGGCGTCCGGCCCTTCGTCGCCATTCAAGAAGAGCGTGGTCGGGCCCCACTCGGCGATCAGCAGCGCGTGGTCCGGCGGGTGCGCGCTGTGAAAGAGCACGCCCAGCGGCCGGTCGCCGAACTCGTAGCCGTGGCAATAGGGACAGTGCAGCACGCTCTTGCCCCAGCGCTCGCCGAGGCCCGGAATGTCGGGCAGGCCGTCATGCACGCCGAAAGACAGCAGCAGCTTGCGCGCCGAGAGCTCTTCGCCGTTGTTCAGCGAAACCGTGAAGCCCTCCGCGCCATCGGCCGTCGCTGCAGTCACCGTGCCCTCGACGAACGTGACCGACGGGTAGGCGAGCAGCTTGTCGCGCGCGTCGGCAATCATCTGCAGCGGCGGCATGCCGTCCTGCCCGAAGAAGCCGTGCGAGGCGGCGGCGAAGCGGTTGCGCGGCGCGCCCGCGTCGACAACGCAGACCTTCCTGCGTGCGCGCGCCAGTTGCATGGCGGCGGAGAGGCCGGCAAAGCTGCCGCCCACGATGAGTGCGTCATAACGCATGTGCGATGTCCTTCATGGTGAAGCCGCCGCCCGTCATGCGGCGATGAAAGTCCTTGGAAAGATCGGCCAGCGTGATGCCGTTGAGGCGTCGCAGCAGCAGCGCCTCGGCCTCCTGGCAGGCGCCGTCGAGCGCCGCGTTCACCGCCTGCTCGACGATGCAGCCCGGGCTCTCGGTGCGGTTGCCCATGGCCAGCAATGCGGGCGTGCCGACGGCGTTGTGGATGTCGCCCAGCGTCACCGAGCCCAGCGAACACGACAGCACCCAGCCGCCGCCATGCCCCTTCGCCGAACTGACAAAGCCGGCCTGCCGCAGGCCCGCCATGAGCCGTCGCACGACCACGGGGTTGGTCTGCATCGCCGCGGCGAGCGCTTCGGAGGTGATGGGTGCGTTCAGCTCGGCCATGTGCAACAGCACGTGGAGCACGCCGGAAAGCTTGCTGTCTCGTTTCATGCAACATTATGAGTTGCATGTTTTCACTGACGCGGCGCACCGCGCCCAGAAACCCCGGATCGCGCGGGGATTTGCGAACGCCGCCCTAACGCACGAGCCCCCGATTCCGCCGACGGCCGATTCCCACAGCGTCGAGCGAACGCGCCGCACATGGCGACAACCGAACGGCCCGTCATGGTTGCCCCCGAATCGATCGAACCCCGGTCGGTTCTGCAAACCGTGACTCAGCAACGAAAGGAACTGTCACTCATGACTACACATGCAACCAACCGCATCTTCATCGGCGCCATGCTGGCGGGCCTCCTGGCCCTCGGCGCAACGGCCCAGGCGCAAGGCGTCGGGGTC
>NZ_CALRZC010000069.1:0-35469 GCF_943372545.1 Variovorax sp. YR752
CGTGCGCAAGGCATCGTCACGCAGCGGCTCGGCCTGCGCACGCGCGACGCTGCGGCGCTGCTGGAAGAAGCGCTGCAGCAACGCGCTGCAGTCGTCGGCCAGCACGCCGCCCTGCACGCGCGTGTGGTGGTTCAGCTTCGGCTCGGCGAACAGGTCGAGCACCGAGCCCGCGGCGCCGGTCTTGGGGTCGGCCGCGCCGAACACCACGCGCGCCAATCGCGAATGCAGCATCGCGCCCGCGCACATCGCGCAGGGTTCGAGCGTGACAAACAGTTCGCAGCCGTCGAGCCGGTAGTTGCCGAGCGCAGCAGCACCAGCGCGCAATGCGTTGATCTCTGCATGCGCGCTCGGGTCGTGCTGCGCCACCGGCGTGTTCCGGCCGGTCGCGATGACCTGCCCGTCCTTCACCAGCACCGCGCCGACCGGCACCTCGCCCGCGTCGGCTGCGCGTTGCGCTTCCTGCAGCGCGAGCGCCATCCAGTGCGCGTCCGATGTCGATGCGGCCGGCTCAGTTGTCATCGGGCATCTTGCGGGCCTGGGCCGCGGCGTCGAGGGCGTCCTTGACCTGTTGCTGGACCTGCTGCGCCTGCGTACGCACATCGGCAGCCGCGGGGGCTGACGCACCGGGTACGGTCGGTTGCTTCGCGATGGTGGTGCGCGACAGCTGCTGCTTCGCCAGCAGGCCGACGACGACCAGCGCGAGCACGAGGCCGATCAATCCGAACATCCGCATCTCAGCGTTCCTCCGGTGCGGCCACCATGCCGAGCCGTTCCATCCACACGGCCAGCGCCTGCTCGTCCGCCGAACCGGCGCGGTAGACCTCGCCCATCGCCGCATGCGATTCAGGCCGGTGCTGGTTGAGCTTGATCTTGCATTGCAGCGCCGTCACATGCAGCTCGAAGCCCATGATGCCGGCCAGCATCTTTCGCTGGAACTCCTCGCCGAGATCCTTCCATTGCTGTGCGTAGGCCGGCTCGTGGTCGCCGATGAGCTTCTTGAGCAACACGTCCTTGGCCTCGGGCGTCTCGACGAGCCGAGCTTCGACGGTGCAATGGACCGCGAGGTAGTTCCAGGTCGGCACCCGCGCCAGGTCGGGATAGACCGAAGGCGACAGATAGGCGTGCGGCCCCTGGAAGATCACGACCGCGCGCGGTCGCGCCTGCAGGTAGCGCCAGTGCGGGTTGGGCTTGGCGCAGTGCCCCAGCAGCACGAGCGCATCGCCCTCGCGCGGCTCGGCCACGATGGGCAGATGGGTGACGAAGGGCAAGCCCTCGTCGTCGTTCGAGATCAGGTTGGCAAAGGGATGCGCGCGCATCAGGCCCAGCGCGACGGCCGGGTCCTTGGCGTTGAACTGCGGAGGCATGTACATGGGGCGGGTTCCTCGTGGGGAGGTCCGATTGTCCCCGAGTCGCCCCGGCTTCTCATGCAGCAGGCTACTTGGCGCGTGCCGCTTCCAGCTGCTTCACCATCGCGGTGTAGCCACGCGCCTTCGCCAGTTGCAGCGGCGTGAGGCCTTGGCGGTCGGCCAGTTGCAGGTTGGCGCCGCCGGCAATCAGCGCGGCCAGGGTGCGCTGGTGGCGTGCACCGCCATCGCCGAGCACGATCGATTCGATCGTCGCCGTCCAGTGCAGGTTGTTCACGTGGTCCAGCGGCGCACCCGCTGCGACCAACCGACGCACGACCTCGTCGTGCCCCAGGTGCGCAGCGGCAATCAATGCGGTGCCGTCGTAACGGCTGGTGATCTGCCCGGGCTTGGCGCCCAGTTGCAGCAACAGCGTGAGCGTGGTCACGTCGTCGGCCACGGACGCGATGGTCACGGCGTCGTAGCGATCGTCTTCGAGCAGGTCGATGTTCGCGCCCGCCTTGGCGAGCAGCTTCACGGCGTCGCGCTGGCGCGCATAGGTGGCGACCTGCAGCGGCGTGCGGCCGCGTGCGTCACGCACATCGAGGCTGGCGCCGGAGGCGATCAGGCTCTTGAGCTTGGGCAGATCGCCGTGCCAGGCCGCGCGATGCAGGCCTTCGTAGGCCAGCACTTCGGCAGCCAGCGGCGGCACCTGGGCCGCCGCACCGGGCGCGGCGCTCCAGCCGATCGCGGCGGCGAGCACCGCCGACCAGAGACCGCGCGCCGTCATCAGAGCTGGCCCTTGACCTTCTCGAGCGCGGCGTTGGCGCACTGCTCGTCGAGGTGGCCGCCCGGCGCACCGCCCACGCCCACGGCACCGATCACTTCGTTGCCCGACTTGATCGGCACGCCACCGCCCAGCAGCAGGAAGCCCGGCAGGTAGACGAGGTTGGCGGCGCCGGGGTTCTTCTGGGCGCCTTCCATCATGGCTTGCGTGGGGCTCTTGGCCGAGGCCGAGGTCCAGGCCTTGCGCTCGCTCGATGCCAGCGTGTGCGGGCCGGCGTTGTCGGCACGTTGCACGGCGCGCACGAGACCGGCGCGGTCGACCACCGTAGCGGCCACGTTGTAGCCGTTGGCGGCGCAGGCGGCCACGGTCTCTGCGGCGATCTGGTTGGCCAGCGCGAGCGAGATGTTCTTCTCGGTGCGAACAGCGGGGGCCGGCGTCTGGGCCTGGGCGACGGAAGCAGCGAGCAGAACGGCGAGGCCGCCCACGCGGATGATCGATTGCATGGTGTTTTTCTCCAGTGATGAGAGGGTTCGTGCCGGCCTGTGCCGACAGCTGTGTCACTGTAAAAAAACCAGCCCGCCGCGGCCATTCGTACGGCTACGCCCGGCACTCCGTAGTTCTACGGAGCGCCCTCTTCTCCTGCACTCGACGCCAGCACGGCATAGCGCCGGATCAGCTGCGCGAGCGAATCGCAATCGAGCTTGGCGAACAGGTTCGCGCGGTGGGTCTCGACGGTGCGCGGCGACAGCGCCAGCACACGCGCGATCTCCTTGTTGGTGAGCCCCTGCACGATGAAGGCCAGCACCTCGCGCTCGCGCTCCGAGAGCTGCGCCACGCGCTCGCGCGCGGCGTTGTCGGCCTGCGAGCGCTCGCGCGTACGCACGTGCTGGCGCACGGCCTGCTGCAGGGCTTCGAGCAGCTGCTCGTCGTCCACCGGCTTCTCGAGAAACTCGGCCGCGCCGGCCTTGAAGGCGCGGCGGCACATCTCGACCGTGCCGTGGCCGGTCAGCATGATCACGGGCTGGTCGACACCCTGCGCCACCAGCCGGTCGAGCACCGTGAGGCCGCTGATGCCGGGCATGCGCACGTCGAGCACGATGGCGCCGACGCTCGCGCGGTCGAAGCCGTCGATGAAAGCCTGCGGATCGGCCCAGCCCTGCACGCGCAGGCCGACCGTGCCGATCAGCAACGACAGGCCGTCGCGCACGGCCTGGTCGTCGTCGATCAGGTGGATCAGGGGCGATTGGGGCTGGTCTGCGGCGGTCGGATTGTTCATGTCGAAGGCGCCACCAGCGGCAGCAGCAAGGTGAAGCGTGCGCCGCGCGGCGAGGCGTTGGCGGCGCTCAGGCTGCCGCCCATGCCGCTGGCCAGCGTTTCGCTCAGGCTCAAGCCCAGGCCCAGGCCGCCTTCGCGCGTGCTGAAGAAAGGCTCGAACAGGCGCGGCAGCGCCTCGGGCGCGATGCCGCGGCCGTTGTCGGTGACGGTCAGCACGCCCTCCTCGCCGTTGCGGCCGACCGAGACCACGAGGCGTCGCTCGGCCGCAGGCACGAGGTCGAGCGCCTGCGTCGCGTTCATCAGCAGGTTGTGCACGATCTGCTCCAGCGCCACGGCTTCGGCCTGCACACGCACGGGCGCCTGCGCGCTGGCGTCGAACTGGGCCACAACGCCGTGGCGCGCGAACTCGGGCGCCAGCAGGTGCATGGCGCTGCGCACCACCTCCTGCAGCACCAGCGGCTTCACGTCGCCACCGGCCTCGGGGCGTTCAATGACGCGACGCAGGCGGCCGACCACGCCGGCCGCGCGGCGGGCCTGCTCGACGGCCTGCCCCATCGCATCGCGCGCGGTGGCGAGGTCGGGCGGGTCGTCGTCGAGCAAGCGGCGCGCGGCCTGCGCGTTGGCCAGCACGGCCGTGAGCGGCTGGTTGAGTTCGTGCGCCAACCCGGCCGACAGTTCGCCCAATGCATTGAGCCGCGCGACCTGGCCCAGGCGCAGCAGCTCTTCGGCGCGGCGCCGCGCGATGCGCTGGCGCTGCGCAGCCCAGAGGCCGGCCAGCAGCAGCGCCATCGCCACGGCCCAGCCGCCAATGGTGCGCCACGGCAGCTCGGCCCAGCCGACCTGGCGCTCGGCCACCAATTCGAAGGGCTGGCTCGGCGATGCGAGCGCCTTGCTCAGGCTGTAGCGCCAGCCGTGTTCGGCCGACTGGCCGGGCTGCAGCACCAGCTGCTGGCCGTCGCGCTGCAGGATCAGGCGCACCGGGCTGCGCTGCGGATTCATCGGCCAGTCGCGCCAGGGCACCGAGCCCACAAGGTCGATCTCGAGCGCGTAGCTCAGCGGCTCGGAGCCGATCACGAGCTGGTAGCGGCCGTGTGGCAGATCGAGCACGGCCAGGTCGGCGCGGCGTTCGGCGCGCGAGCGGGCCTCGGCGGCGGCCAGTGCGTCCGCGTGTTCGGCATCAGGCCAGGGCTCGTCGGCCGCGCGCCGCTGCACGCGCAGGATCGACGAGTACACCGATGGCAAGCGCCGCTCCGGGTAGTCGGCGCCGGCGTTGGGCTCGAGCAGCGCGAGCGTGGCCAGCACGGCGTCGTACTGCACCACCTGCTGGCTCATGAGCCGGTGCGCGATGCGCGCGTCGGTCTCGAAATCCTGCTGGAGCTGGGTCAGTTCGGCGCGCGCGAACCACACGGCCCCGGCGCCCGTGAGCACCCCCCACGCCAGCCACCAACCACCCCGCGTACGCAACCACTGTGTCATGGCGCGGATTGTGCCCGGCGCCAAGGGGGCTCCCCGCTTGGCCGAAAATGCCGACCCAGACATGGCTGACGTGCAGGACTCCCTCTTTTCCGACCTCCCCGATCTTCCGCGACCGACCGAGGAGGCCGAGGTGCCGCCGCCTTCGCCGAAGAAATCGCGCGGCGCGACCGTGAAGCCGGTGGCACCCGACGCGGCGCTGGTCGCCCTCGCCGCCGAGTTGCCGCCGCAACTGCGCCTGGGCACCTCGTCATGGAGCTACCCCGGCTGGGCCGGCCTGGTCTGGGACGGCGACTACGCCGAAGCCGTGCTCTCGAAGAACGGCCTGTCGGCGCTCGCGCAGCACCCGTTGCTGCGCACCGTGAGCCTGGACCGCAACTTCTACCGCGCCCTCACCGCCAGCCAGTACGCGCGCTATGCGGCCATGGTGCCGGACGATTTCCGCTTCGTCGTGAAGGCCCCGAGCCTTGTCACCGACGCCACCGTGCGCGACGAAAGCGGCCGCGGCACGCAGGCCAACCCCGTGTTCCTGAGCCACGAGATCGCGCTGCAGGAGTTCGTGCAGCCGGCGCTCGACGGGCTGGGTCATCGCATCGGCGCGCTGGTGTTTCAGCTGAGCCCGATTCCCGCGCACCTGCTGGCGGACCAGCCTGCGCTGATCGCCCGCATCGGCGCGATGCTGGCGGCGATGCCCGACCTGAAGCCGACCGCGCCCGACGCCGTGCTCGCCGTCGAGGTGCGCGACCCGCAGCTGCTGTGCCCCGCCTTCGCCGACATGCTGCGCAGCGTCGGCGCGACCTTCTGCATGGGCTTGCACGCGAAGATGCCGCCCATCGAAGACCAGTTGCCGATGCTGCGCGCGCTGTGGCCCGGGCCGCTCGTGTGCCGCTGGAACCTGCACCGCCGCCACGGCCGCTTCGGCTATGAAGACGCCGAGAAGCTCTACGGCCCCTTCGACAAGGTGCTCGACCCCGACCCCGAAACCCGTGCCGCGCTGGCCAAGGTGATCGCCGGCACCACGGGCGCCGGGCAGAACGCCTTCGTCACCGTGAGCAACAACGCCGAAGGCTGCGCACCGCTGACCATCGCGTCGCTGGCGCAGGACATCGTGGACCGGATTTCCCGCTAGGACACCCGCCATGCATTCGATCTCGTTCCGGCCGCTGCAATCCACAGACTTCGCGATGCTCCACGACTGGCTGTGTCGCCCGCACGTGGCCGAATGGTGGACGCCCGTGCCCACGCTCGCCGAGGTCGAGGCCGACTTCACGCCAATGCTCGCGACCGACTCGCCCGAGCGCGGCTACATCGCGCTGCTGGATGGGCAGCCGCTGGGATTCATCCAGTCCTACGTGGTGATGGGTTCGGGCGATGGCTGGTGGGAAGACGAACGCGACCCGGGCGCTCGGGGCATCGACCAGTTCCTCGCGCAAGCGGACCAATTGAATCGCGGCCTCGGCAGCGCGATGGTGCGGACCTTCACGGACCAGCTGTTCGCCGACCCGGCGGTGACGCGCATCCAGACCGATCCGTCACCACGCAACGCACGCGCGATCCGCAGCTATGCCAAGGCCGGCTTCCGCGCACTGGGCGAGGTGGTCACGCCCGATGGGCCCGCGCTGCTGATGGTGCGCGAGCGCGGCGCCTAAGCCGCAGGCGGTGCGGCCTCGAGGTCGCACCACATGTGGACCTTCGACGAGAACGCACCGTCGAGCACGGTGGCCAACGGCTCGACGCCGAAGACCTGGAAGCCGCAGCGCTCGTACAGCGCCTGCGCCGGGCGATTGCCTTCGGTCACGGTCAGCTGCACGACGCGCACGCCGTCGAGCGTGCGTGCATGCGCGAGCAAGGCCTGCACGAGTTGCCGCCCGGCGCCCCCGCGCCGCGCCGGTTCCGCCACCGCCATGCCGAACAAGGTCGCCTTGTGGCGTGTGCGCTGCCGCGATTCACGGCCGAGGCCCGCCGCGCCGATGAGTGCGCTATCGGCATCGAAGGCGCCGTACACCACCTCGGCCGCGTCGGCATCCGTGCGCAGGCGCGTCTCCCACCACGTCGGCGGCAAGCTGGCGCGCTCCTCGACCGTGGAAGTGAACGCCTCGGGGTGCCGCGCGTAGGCGTCGAGCATCAGCGCGCGGTAGGCCGGCGCATCGGCGGGGATCAATCGGCGAACGGTGGGAACGATGTCAGAAACGGGCACAGACGGACTGCCTTTCCTGCAACACGGCCTCTTGCGCAAAGCGCTGGCGGTAGGTGTCGATCAACGTGGCGATGGCCGCGTCGGCCTTGGCGTCTCGCGGGTGCAGCAGCACGACCAGCTTCGAAGGTTCGCGCACCACCTGCCCCGATGCGCCCCGCCACTGGCCGGCGGCGTCGATCACGGTGAAGCCTTGCGGAAAAGCCGGGGTCACGCGGGTGTCGAGAAAGTCGGCCCAGTCGGTGTCGGACACCTGACCGCCCGTGGGGATGGCGCGGCCGAAATAGAGGGTGTCGCGCTCGAAGGCTTCGAAGCCCGTGGCGCAGTTGCTGGGCTGGCCCGTGGCGCAGCCTGCGAGCACCGCAGCAAACAATGCACCCGCCACGCCTGCGCGAGACACTGTGTGGCGTGCAACGCTCATGCCGGCACCTCGGTCTTTCTTCAGGCCTCGGGCGCGATCATCTCGGCGTACTCGTACAGCGCGCCCAGGATTTCTTCGCCGCGCTCGTCCGCGTTCTCGGACAGCGCATCGACCTCGCTGAACAGCGCCTCGATCGTGCGCGCCCCGCCCTCGCCCTTGAACAGGCGCGCCACGCGCAGCGCTTCCCAGCGCTCGGTTTCTTCCTCGTTCAGCGACTCGGGCCAGTTGCGCGCGCGGTAGCGGAAAAGGATTTCGTCAAGCCGCCCGTCGTCGAAGGCCACGCGCTCCTTGGCGAGCCCCTCGGGCGACAGCGCGCGCAGCTGGTTCAGGCGACGGCGGTCGCCGTTGCCGACAAAGCCGCCGTAGAGGTCTTCATCGACGTCGGGCGTCGCCTCCTTCGGGCGGGAAAAAACCTGCGACCAGATGGCGCTCATGTCGGGCAGGTCGCGCGCGATGGCGGCGTGGCGCATGGCGGTGTCCATGTCGACGCCCCAGCGCTCGGCCATGGCCGGCGCCAGCGTGCGCAGGTTGCCGACCACCATCGGCGACTTGTTCAGGTGCACGCTCTTCATCGGCAGCCGCGTCATGCCTTCGGGCAGGTCGGCGGTGCGCGTGAACAGGCGCAAGCGCAGCGTCTCGGCGTCGAGGTCGCGCAGCTCGCTCGGGTCTTGCGACAGGTCCCAGGCCAGCAGTTCGTTCTTGTTGGTCGGATGGCTGGCCAGCGGCCACATCACGGCCAGGCAACCGCGCTCGACCGGGAACATGCCCGACACGTGCAGGAAGGGCTTGGCGGTCTCGCGCATCGCGGGCAGGCTGAGCTCGATCGCCACGCGGTCCTTCTTGTGCAGGCTGAAGGCGAAGTCGAATAGCTTGGGTTGCTTGTCGCGGATGAGCCGGGCCAGCGCGATGGTGGCGCGCACGTCGGACAGCGCATCGTGTGCCGATTCGTGCAGCAGGCCGTTGGCGCGCGCCAGGTCTTCGAGCTTGAAGCTGGGCTTGCCGTCTTCCTTCTTCGGCCACTCGATGCCGTCGGGGCGCAGCGCGTAGGTGAGGCGCACCACATCCAACAAGTCCCAGCGGCCGCAGTCGTTCTGCCATTCGCGCGCGTACGGGTCGATGAGGTTGCGCCAGAACAGGAAGCGCGTGACCTCGTCGTCAAAGCGGATGGTGTTGTAGCCCACGCCGACGGTGCCGGGCTGCGAGAAGGCTTTCTCGATGTGCGCCGCGAACTCGTGCTCGGGAATGCCGCGCTCCAGGCAGACCTGCGGCGTGATGCCGGTGATCAGGCAAGCCTCGGGGCTGGGCAGGTAGTCCGGCGCGGGCTTGCAGTAGATCATCAACGGCTCGCCGACTTCGTTGAGTTCGGCATCGGTGCGGATGGCGGCGAACTGCGAAGGACGGTCACGGCGCGGCACGGCGCCAAAGGTTTCGTAGTCGTGCCAGAGAAAGGTGTGGTTCATTCAGAGCAAGGGAGAAAACAGTCGCGCAATGGCGTCGCCGAGGCGGCGCCAGAAAGTCTGCGGCCGGTGGGCGCGCACGGAGCCGGAGCTGTGCAGGTCGGTTTCGAATTGCGCCGCCAGCGGCTGGGTCAGCGCCGGTCCGTAGACCACGGCGCAGACCTCGAAGTTGAGCCGGAAGCTGCGGTTGTCGAAATTGGCGGTGCCGATCATCGCGCAATGGTCGTCGACCACGAGCGTCTTGGAGTGCAGCATGCGTTCCTTGTACTCCCAGATCTTGACGCCCGCTGTCATCAGCTCGTCGAAGTACGAACGCGCCGCGGCGCTCACGATGGCCGAGTCGCTGCGGCGCGGCACGAGCAGCCGCACATCGACACCGCGCAGCGCCGCGCTCGTCAACGCCATCAACGCGGGCTCGCCCGGCACGAAATACGGCGTGGTGAGCCAGGCCCGGCGCGTGGCCGAATGGATCGCTTCGACGTGCATGCGGTGGATGGCTTCGAACGCGTTGTCGGGGCCGCTGGTGACGATCTGCACCGGAATGTCGCCCGCTTCCACCTGGGGCATCAGCACGTCCAGGACGGCGTCCGAGCGGTGCCGGTTCTTGCCTGTGGCGTAGCTCCAGTCCTCGAGGAAGGTGGTCTGCAACCAGCGCACGGCGCTGCCTTCGATGCGCACATGCACGTCGTGGTAGGCGTCCTTGGGGTTGGTGCGCTTGTCTTCCTCGTCGGTGATGTTCACGCCGCCCGTGAAGCCGACGCGGCCGTCGCACACCACGATCTTGCGGTGGGTGCGGTAGTTGGTCACGGGGCGCAGGCGCCGGCCGATCTTGGTGTCGTGGAACAGCGCCACCTCCACGCCCGCCGCGAGCATCGGCGCCATGAACTTGCGGCCGATGCGCTTGGAGCCGAGCGCGTCGAGCAGCAGGCGCACCCGCACACCGGCCTGCGCGCGCTCGATCAGCAGGTCGCGCAGCGCGGTGCCGATCTGGTCAGGCTCGAAGATGTAGTACTCGAGGTGAATGTGATCGCGCGCCGCGCGCACGGCCTCGAAGATCGAATCGAAGGTTCGCGCACCGCCCGACAGCAGCTCGACGCTTGTGGCACTCGACACCGGCAGGCCGCACGCGGCAGTGCCCAGCCGGGCCATCTGCTGCAGCGCCGGTGGCGCGTGCTGCGAGGCATCGCGCAGCCGCGCCACATCGGCCTGCGAATGCGCGTTGGCACGGCTGCGCAGGCGCTTGAGCCGCTGCTTGCGCAGCCGCTGCGGCCCCAGGAAGTAATAGACGACGAAGCCCGCGAAAGGCAGCAGCGCCAGCGACAGGATCCAGCTCATCGTGGACACCGGCGCGCGCTTTTGCATCACGATCCAGATCGACAGCACGGCGATGTAGCCGCTCCACGCCAGGGAGAGGCCGGTTTTCCATTCGTGGCTGAGTTCGGGAAGGATCAAGGCGAAAGCGGATGAAGGCGGAGTGTTGGGGGCCTGCCCAAAGAAAAAGGCCGGCAGCGAATGCTACCGGCCTTTGACTTCGTTCCTTACAGCGGCTCGATCAGCCCGTTGCGGCCTCTTCGGCTTCAGGCTTCGACTTGCCTTCCTTCTTCGGGATCGGCTGGATGTCGAGCAGCACTTCGTCCTTCTCGTCGATGTCGACTTCGAGTCGGCCACCGTCGGTCAGGCGACCGAACAGCAGCTCGTCGGCCAGCGCACGACGGATCGTGTCCTGGATCAGGCGCTGCATCGGGCGTGCACCCATCAGCGGATCGAAGCCCTTCTTCGCCAGGTGCTTGCGCAGCTTGTCGGTGAAGGTGACGTCGACCTTCTTCTCGCTGAGCTGGGTTTCCAGTTGCAGCAGGAACTTGTCGACCACGCGCAGGATGACGTTTTCGTCGAGGGCCTTGAAGTTGACGATGGCGTCCAGGCGGTTGCGGAATTCAGGCGTGAACAGGCGCTTGATGTCGCCCATTTCGTCGCCGGTCTGCCGCGCGTTCGTGAAGCCGATGGTCGCCTTGTTCATGGTCTCGGCACCCGCATTCGTCGTCATGATGATGATGACGTTGCGGAAGTCGGCCTTGCGCCCGTTGTTGTCGGTCAGCGTGCCGTGGTCCATGACCTGCAGCAGCACGTTGAAGATGTCCGGGTGCGCCTTCTCGATTTCGTCGAGCAGCAGCACCGAATGCGGCTTCTTCGTGACAGCTTCGGTCAGCAGACCACCCTGGTCGAAACCGACGTAGCCCGGAGGTGCGCCGATCAGGCGGCTCACCGCGTGACGCTCCATGTACTCCGACATGTCGAAGCGGATCAGCTCGATGCCCATGATGTAGGCCAGCTGCTTCGCCGCTTCGGTCTTGCCGACGCCCGTGGGGCCGGAGAACAGGAACGAGCCGATCGGCTTGTCGCCCTTGCCCAGACCCGAGCGCGCCATCTTGACCGCGGAGGCCAGCACTTCGAGTGCCTTGTCCTGGCCGAACACGACGCTCTTGAGGTCGCGCTCGATCGTCTGCAGCTTGCCGCGGTCGTCGTTGCTGACGTTGGCCGGGGGAATGCGCGCGATCTTCGCCACGATTTCCTCGACTTCGGTCTTGCTGATGGTCTTCTTGCGCTTGCTCGGCGGCAGGATGCGCTGGGCGGCGCCGGCTTCGTCGATGACGTCGATCGCCTTGTCGGGCAGGTGACGGTCATTGATGTACTTGGCGCTGAGCTCGGCCGCGGCCTGCAGGGCCGCCACGGCGTACTTGACGCCATGGTGCTCCTCGAAGCGCGACTTCAGGCCCTTCAGGATGTCGACGGTTTCCTGCACCGTCGGCTCGACCACGTCGACCTTCTGGAAGCGACGCGACAGGGCCGCATCCTTCTCGAAGATGCCGCGGTATTCCGTGAAGGTGGTCGCACCGATGCACTTCAGCTGGCCGCTGGAGAGCGCCGGCTTGAGCAGGTTCGACGCATCGAGCGTGCCGCCCGAGGCTGCGCCCGCACCGATCAGGGTGTGGATTTCGTCGATGAACAGGATGGCGTTCGGCTTGTCCTTGAGCGACTTGATCACGCCCTTCAGGCGCTGTTCGAAGTCACCGCGGTACTTCGTGCCGGCCAGCAGCGCGCCCATATCGAGCGAGTAGACCTGCGCCTCGGCGAGGATCTCGGGCACGTCGCCCTGGGTGATGCGCCATGCCAGGCCTTCCGCGATCGCGGTCTTGCCCACGCCGGCCTCGCCCACGAGCAGCGGGTTGTTCTTGCGCCGGCGGCACAGGATCTGGATGACGCGCTCGACCTCGTATTCGCGGCCGATCAGCGGATCGATCTTGCCGTCCTTGGCGAGCTGGTTGAGATTTTGGGTGAACTGCTCGAGCGGCGAGGCCTTCTCGTTGCGTTCGCCGCCGCCCTCTTCGCCTTCACCCTGGGGCGCTTCGCCGCTGCCCTTGACGGCTTCCGGGGGATCGCTCTTCTTGATGCCGTGGGCAATGAAATTGACCACGTCCAGGCGGGTGACGCCCTGCTGGTGCAGGTAGTACACGGCGTGCGAGTCCTTCTCGCCGAAGATCGCGACCAGCACGTTGGCGCCGGTAACTTCCTTCTTGCCGTTGCCGGTGGACTGCACATGCATGATGGCGCGCTGGATCACGCGCTGAAAACCCAGGGTGGGCTGGGTGTCGACATCGTCGGAGCCCGCCACCTGCGGCGTGTTGTCCTTGATGAAGTTGGTGAGCGACGCCCGCAGGTCGTCGACGTTGGCCGAGCAGGCGCGCAGAACTTCCGCGGCGCTCGGGTTGTCCAGCAAAGCGAGCAGCAGATGTTCCACGGTGATGAACTCGTGGCGTTGCTGCCGGGCCTCGACGAAGGCCATGTGCAAGCTGACTTCCAGTTCCTGGGCAATCATGTGATTTCCTTTTGCCTTGCTGTAAATAAGTTCTCAGATGGGTTGGAGCGCGTGCAATTCAACTGGTTCACGCGACAGGTTCGCTGACGCATTGCAGCGGGTGCCCAGCCTGATGCGCCGCCTCCATCACCTGATTGACCTTGGTGGCCGCCATATCGCGGGAATAAACCCCACAAATACCACGGCCATCGAGGTGGATCTTGAGCATGATTTGGGTTGCCGTTTCTCGGTCCTTGCTGAAATATTCCTGCAGGACGACGATCACGAACTCCATCGGCGTGTAGTCGTCGTTCAGCATGACGACCTGGTACATCTGGGGCGGTGCCGTTTTTTGCGGGCGGCGCTCCAGAACGACCGAATCTCCGTCGTCGCCCGCCGGTTTCTGCGCCGGTGGGGTGCTGGGAGTTTTGGGAATTCTCGTTGCCATGAAAAAGATTCTATAGAGCGTGCAAGCACCGTGCCGACGCCAACAGACTTGGTGACGCCTATTCGACAAATCAAGAGGCATGCGTCGTGTACGACAGCACGAAGACAGACGTAAAAAAACCGGCAGATTGCCGGTCTTTTTTACAGATTGCGCAGCACAGGGCCTTTGGGCGCCGGCAATTTCCGGCCGGGCACCCGGGTCGGAACCGGCAGGTCGGGCGGCAAGGCGTCGATTTCTTCGTCGGTGAGTTCGCGTTCGGGTGGCGCCACAGCTTCCCAGCGGGCCGCCGTCGGCAGTGCGAGGGGGGCCGGTGAAGTCGCCGGCTCCGAATCGGGGGGCATCGCCGGGACTGGCGGCGACGATCGTGGCTGCACTGGCTGCGGTGGCTGCGGTGGCTGCGGTGGTGCGAGAGGCCGCGCAAGCGGTCCCTCTCTTTTTGCCAGCAAGGTCGGGGGCGTTGGCCGCAAGGCCTGCCACTCGGCCCAGCGCCGCGCATCCTGTTCGGCTTGCCAAAGCGCCAGGGCCAGGCGCTGCACGTCCTGATGCGCGAGCTGTTGCTGACCCAGCAACTCCAATTCAGCGCGGATCACCTGCCGCGTCTGGTCACGCTCCGCATCCAGGGCTCGGCGCTGCGCATCGAGTTGTCTGCCGAGCCGTTGCGAAAAAGCCCAGAAACCGAGCAAGGCCCCGGCGACGCCGACCGCGAAGCAGACGACAAGGAAATCGACCTGGATCAGCGTCACAGCGAACCCTCCCCGTCGGCATCCCATTTGCGCAACAGATCGAGCGGAATGGCATCGGCCACCTGTGAAAACCGCAGACCGGTCATGCGTTCGGCCTGCTTGAGCAACACGGCAACAGGACTGCTCGGTTCGTGGTTCTCGAACCATCGGCGGGCCTTGCGAATGTCACGCAGGATGTCGTCGCGTGTCGCCAGACCTTCGCCGACTGGCGTGCTTGCCGGCCACGACGGGAGCAGGCTCGGCATTGTTGCGACCGCGGCAGGCTGTGCCGATGACCCGGTTCGCTGGAACGGGGCCAGCAATCGCACCAGCGCGTGCAGTGACGGCGCGTCCTGCCCCAGATGCTGGCCGGCCCAGGCGACGATCTGCGCCGCAGCCTCGGCGGCTTGCGCCAGCAGGCGCAGCGGGGCCTGATCGTCATCGGCAGTGGCGGAGGTCAGGTCGGTCAGTTGCTGCGCCATGGCCTCGGGGCTGACTGCATCGAGCGACCGGGGCATCGCAAAGGCGCGCTCGACTTCACGCACCGTCAGGTGCCGTGCGGCATTGGCTGCGATGACGATCTCGCGCACGTCGCTCAACAGGCCCTCCGGATCGGCCAGCGCCGCCAGGGCGTTGGCGCGCACCGCCGGGTCGCGCTCGCCTTCGATCACCAACTGGGGGTGCACCGCGTCGGGCCAGGTCTGGAGCGCCTCGGCCAGCAGCACCAACGACTGCGCGAGCCCGGGTGCCTGCGCCAATCGGGTGCGGGCGCGGCACAGCCAGACGAAGAGATTGATGTCGCGGGTCCGCAGCAGCAGCCGGCGGCAATCCCGCTCGATCTCCGCCCAGTTGGGTGCGTCTGGAGCTCCGACGAATTGCCCGTACTGCGCGTCGCCACGCGGGGACATGCGCGCCAGCAGGACGGCGTACTCCGCGTCGTATTCCAGGCTGGGGCCGCAGGGCGCCGTCGCGCTGAAAGGCGACAGCCGGTCGGCCTCGATCCGGCCAGGCATGGCGTAGGCGGCGTGCTCGGCGTCGGTGTGAACAGGAGAGGTCATGAGGCAGGTTCTCGCGGTGAAAAATCAGCGTGCCGCGGTCGCGTTGCCGTGATGGCGCGAGCCGATGTACGCCTCGGGCTCGAACACCATGCCGACCGTATAGCCGGGGGTCGAACGCGGCGCATCGACGGCCCGATGCCCGCCTTCCGCGCTCCCGGAACCGCCAAGCCAGGTCGACCAGCCGAGCTTTTCGGTGTCCTCGAGCCGCGCTGGCGGGGTGCTGTCGTTGCGCACACGCAGCTCCACCTCCCAAACGAACTCGTAGCCGACAAAGCCGCGCACCCATTCGACGAGCAACGCTAGGTCTTGCCCCTGCGGCGTGAAACGCAGGTACTGCTCCAGGCTCAGCGGGCCGAGCACGAGCCGGAACTTGTTCTGCCGGTCGGCCACGACCTCCCCCGCAATGGCCCCGACGCCCATGATGCTGGAGGTCCGCGCGAGCCCCAGATGGCTCTGGTCTTCGGGATCGATCCGGATCCAGTGGCGGACAAACTCATCCAGCTGGACGGGCACTGCGAAAAATTGCGCCAGGGTGGCCGCCAGCCCATCCGGGTTGCGAGCTTCGCGGGCCAGGTGGGTCGAGGCCGCCAGCCGGGCATGCGAGGGCAGCACCGAATCGCGGATCTCCAGCGGGTCATGCCCTGTCAGGCGTGCGACGTAGCGGCTGAACGCCTCGTCCTGTGCCCGGTCAAGCCCGGCTGCGGCCTGCCCTTGCGCCCATGCCCGGTACATGTGCGTCAGGTAGCGGTGATGGAACAGGTCGAGAAAGTCCGCGAGGGTGCTGTCGTTGTGGTTTTCGGTGCGGTCCCGCACCAGTTCGGTGTAGTGCAGCGGCAACGGTCCGTTGGGCCCCAGGAGGCCGAGGCCGTACAGGCGCACGACCGGCAGCGCCGGGTTGTTCCCTGGCCGCGTCGGCGACGCCCCCGGCACCCGGTGCTCCGATTCGTCGGGCAGCACCACGCCGGCGATTTCGCGCGGCGCGAAAGTCAAGGCCGCGGCCTGCCCCAGCCGGAACGGCTCCTGCTGAGGGCGCTGGGCCAATCCGACGGGGGGGTGTTGCAGATGGGATGCGCCGAAGCGCCGCAACAGGGACAGGAAGCCGAACCGCCACGGCGCGCGACGCAGCTGTCCGAGCATGTCGTGAAGCGGTCCGCCGGAATCGGCCTCGCGAGTCTTCGTCATGACGACTTCCCCTCGCCTTCGTCGCCGCTGCCCCGGTGCTGTGCCGTTCCCAGCTGGACATGGCTGTCGGGCGACAAATCATGGTGCTCTTGCCGTGTCAGGCTGGGCAACGGCGCACGGCTGTCGCGCGCGAGCTCCGGTGCGAACAAGCCCAGCACGTCCTCGGGCACTTCCTGGTCGAGCAAGCCGGATCGCATGAGGGGCTCGAAGTCTTCGATGATCCGGTCGATGCCCTCGCGCGGCAGCAGGATGTCGCGCAGCAAGGGATATGGTTCGGCCTGCCTGCGCAACTCGTCGAGCGTGGGGGCGGCTTCGTTGCCCGACGCCAGCAGCCCTTCCCAGTCGACGCGCCCGGCGAGTTGGGCGGGGTCACGCACCACGCGGACGAACTCCTCGTGCAGTTCATCGAGCAGGCTCGCGGGGCGACCTTCACCACGGGGCGGCGGGCTCGCCCATCGTGCAGCAGGCCGCGCTGGCGCAGCCGCCGGCGCGTCACCGAGCAGACCTGCCAGGACGTCGGCCACCGGCGACGGCTGTGCCCCCGCAATGTCGAGGACGCCGAAAGGGTTGGCCAGCACATCCACGTGCGCCTCCGCCCCGTTTCCATCTCCGTCTCCGCCTGAGCGGTCATCGAAAGCCAGCGCGCGCAGATCGAAAGGCGGCGCTTCGGTCGCTGGCGTGCGCGACGCGGGTTCTGGCTCTGCATCGACAACCCCGCGCCGCACGGACGCCGGTTTGCTCGGCCGCCCTTCGTCCACCGCGACGTCCTGTTCCACCGTGAAACGCAGCAGGCCGAGTTCCAACGTGTCCCCCGGCGCAACCAGCACGCTTGCGCCTGCCAGCACGCGTTCGCCTCTGCACACGCACATCAATGTATGGCTGCTGTTCGTCAACCGCCACGCCCCCGCACTGTCGCTCCATGCGATGCGACACAGATTGGCTGCACGCCATTGCGCTTCGCTTTGACGTTCTCCGCACAGTTGGAGCGCATCGGCCATGCCGGCGCCCGTGGGCGGGATCGACAACGCCCCGCTGCGCGCTTCGCCATTGCTGTGCGTGAGCTGCAGGCGCAGCCGGGTGTTCCGGGCGTCGTCGCCCTGCGTCTTTGTGTAGGTCATGGCGCGCCACCCCACAACTTTTGCAGTCGATTGGCCGCACCGACGAAGCGGCCCTGCGCGTCCTGCTGCCAGAAGGCCATCTCCGCCCGCGGCCCCTGCAGGCGGTTCGGCCAGTCGGCCCATGGCAGAAAGCGAACGCCCTGCAGCGCCGCAGCGGGATCGTTCGGCAGCGACGGCCCTGCCCATCGTTCGAGCAATGCCTGCGCCTGCTTGCCGCGGTGCTCGCGGCTGCCCTCTGGTTCCGCCCCCCCGACTTGCGACTGTTGCGCGCGCCACAGCCCCCGCACGGTGCGCTCCAACGCGCGCAGATCGGCCAGCCCTTGGGCACTGGTATGGCGGGCTACAGCGCGTGCGAGCCAGAACTGCCAATCCAGTGGCTCCTGCAACTGCACGGTGAAATGCGCCTGCGTCCAGCGCGGGTGCGCCAGCTGATAGACGAGCAAAGGATGATGCCGCCCCACCTTGTCGAGGGACGGCGCGATCACACCCAGCACGAAGCGTCGCCGCGCGAATGCCAGCGTCCCCGGCGGAAGCACGAAGGCGACAGGAATCGCCACGGCACGCGCACTGGCATCAGCGCCCGCATGGCGGCACTGTTGCGCCAGCCAGGGCATCCAGGCCTCCGGCTCCCCGTGACGCACACCGCTGCGAACGAAATCCGCATGGCCCGGGAGTTTTCCCCAGATGGCGGGCGGGGTGACGTGCCAGGCGGCACGCAGCATGTTCCACATCCGCATGGGTCAGGCTGCTCTTCCAGGGCAACGAAAGCCCTTGAGCACGTCGCTGCCGAGGGGATTGGGCTGGCTGCCCGAACTGACATCGATCAACGCCTTGCGCCCGTCGAATGCATATTCGACGCTCAATCGCCCTGGCGTGGCCGTGTTCACGATGCGCCCCTTCTCCAGAAGGCGAAACAAGGCCCATGGCCCCTGGGCCAGGAAGGTCGAGGTCGGGGTCGAGATGCGCGGATTGGCCGTGATCTCCGCCATTGCGCCGCCACGCGGCCCCGGCCAGTTGACGGCGAAGGCCTGCACAGGCCCGTGGACGTAGCGCTGTCCCTGCCCGTCGATGTCGATGACCAGTTCAGTGATGCTGGGCTCAAGCTCGAGCACGCGCAGGTCGATTTTCCAGGCCAGTTTCTTGCCGCCCGCATCGCGGAAGAACAGGTCGCGAATTTGTTGCGCGCGATAGAAGGCATCGAGGTTCGGACCACTCTGGGCCAGCAGCTTGAGCAGCTCACCGAGCAACGTCGGGCCAGAGGTGGCGGGCTTCAGCCCGGCGCCGCCGGCTGAGGCGGTGTCGATGCCGACCATGGCGTTGGCGACGTTCGGATCCTTGTAGCGCCACGGTCGCACGCTCATGTCGACATAGGGCGCGAGGTGCTTGTTGAAAAACTCGTCCGCGGCCCCCCCCACGGCAAACACCAGCGAGAAGTCTTCGATGGATGCGTCCTGCGTCACGGCAGCCAGCGGGTAGCGCCCTTCGACGCCACGCTTGCAAGGCTCGCTGACCTGCATCGCCATCAGCCCCATGATGCGGTCGAGCTGCAGTTGCGCCTGGTTGCGCAGGATGCCGGTCGAGCCCAGCATCACCTTGTCTCCACCGCTTGCGGCCAGGGCCGTCAGCACTTCGCGAAAAGGCGCCGGCAACTTGCCGGCCTCCAGCTTCAAACGCGCGCCGACTTCAGCGCCGCCGGGCGGCAAGCTGCCGGCGGTGAGCGCCGTGTCTGCCACGACCAGCAAGGTGTAGAACTCGTTCAGCAGGCCCGAGATGTTCTCGAGCCCAGGCTTGCCCGCGGCGGCGCCAGCGCTGGTCACACCGATGTCGGCCTGACCCGTGACGACCTCGCGCAGCGCGGCAAAGCGGTTGTCGACGATCTGTTTTTCGAGTCGCTCTTCGGCCCGGATCCCGAGGTTCCGGCCGATGGCGTTGGTCTGCTTGTTCAGTTCGTCGGTGGCCTTGTCGAGAAAGCCCTTTTCCTCCTGCGTGCGAACCACCAGCGGGCGTGACAAGGTGGTTTCGCGGGCCGCCGCGCGCGCCAACCGCGCCAGCGGCGAATCTGGTGCGGCGAACTGCCGCAACACGCTCAGATCGAATCCCAGGCTCGTTCCGGTAGTGTCGCTGCCGCTCACGGTGCGGATCGACTCGAGGAAAGACTCCCAATGCTGGGCGTACTCCATCAGGTACTGGCGCCGGATGTCGTCGAGCAGCGGGTCGCTTCGGAGCTTGCGGGCTGCCTCGTCCAACGACAGCGGGGCGTTCTTTTGCGCCGCCAAGGCGGCGCCTTGCTGCGCGCCGCGCCCCATGACCCACGCATCGTCGTCGAGGGCTTGAACCACGAACTCCGGCAGCCGCTTGTTGAAGACCTCGTGGTAACCGTCATAAGTGAAGAGGCCTGCCACGCCCTTTTCGAGCGGCAAACCGCCCGCGCGCGAGAACACGGTGCCAGCTTGCGGCCCGACCGCGCGCACCAGCGTGAACTCCTGCGGCGCCAGGGGCAGCATCGCGGCCTTGGCCCGTTCATAGACACGCTGACTCGACGTGTTGCTGTCGAGAAAATCCTGTACCGCACGCACCAGCGCTTCATTGGGCAGCGACGCCGATTGCACGGGTCGGACACCGGAGAACAGCGCCGTCACATGCCCCACCATCGACGCCCGGCCGCCAAAGGCTGCTGCGCTGTCGGCCTTCTCCCAGTCTTTCAGCACCCAGTTGCGCACATCCTGCGCGCCGCCTTGCATGTAGCGCTCCTTGTTGTGCAGCAGCTTGTAGACGCGCAAGACCTCGTACGCCGTCTTGGCATCGCCGTCACTCACGCTCTGCTTGAGCACGCTCTCCATCCGTTGCAGGACGGTGGGGAGCAAGGTGTGATCCTGCAGCTGAGCGTAGGTGTCGCTGGCCGCGTCCAGCACCGGGGGCACCGTGTAGAGGCCGTAGACATAACTGCCAGGCGGGTTGTCGATGTCGAGGCCCGAGTAGCCCGGCAGCTCCCTCGCACCGTTGAGCACGTCAGGAACGCCCGCAGGCTTGAAGTCGGCAAACAGCTGGCGCACCTGCACCGTGAGCGCTTCGACGCGCTGGCCCACCGCACTCAGGTACTGGCGGTTGTTGCCAAAGCTCAAGGCCAGTGCGCCGGCAAGCCACAGAAAGACCACCACGGCCAGCGCATGCCCCGTAAGGCGTAGCAATCGAAAACGAAATTCCCAGCGCAGGTTGGGGCGCACCAGGTGCGCCTCGGGAATGATCACCTTGGTCAGCAGGTCCTGAAGGAAGAAGCCCTGCTGCCCCCGCATGGGCGATGCTGTCCTGCGCGGCTGGACGGCTCCCGGCTCGTCGTCTGCCGTTGATGTCTTGCCCGCCCCCAGGCCTAAACTGCGCTGCAGACGCTGAAACAACGTGCCGGCATCGGCAGGCATCTCCAGATCGGCCTGCGCCCCACTCGTGAAATAGACACCTCGCAGCGTGTCGTGCAACTGGGTTCCGTCGAAACGCGAGGCCAGGAACATCTCGTCGAGCATCGGGACCAGGAGTGCCGACATACCGGCCAGCTCCTGCGGCAACGCGAACAGCCGCTTTCTGCGGTCGACATCGAACTCTTCGTTCAACCTGGCGCGCAAGCCCGCTGCCAGACGGTCCTTGAGCAGTGCCAGTTCCACCTCGATCTGCGCGCGCAGCGGCTCACGATCACGCAACGCGGCACGCGAACTCTGAATGCCATGGAAGGGCAGCGTGAAGCCCCAGGTCTGGGTACGGCCCTCGCTGGTGAGGGATTGAAAATACTCGCTGAAGCCCCGCAGCAGATCGATCTTCGTCACGATCACGTAGACCGGGAAGCGGATGCCGAGCTCCTGGCGCAGGTCGGCCAACCGATCACGCACCATGCTTGCGTGCTCTGCGCGCTCCATCTCGGACATCGTGAGCAACTCGGCCGCGTTGAGGGCCACGATGACGCCGTTGAGCGGCGCGCGCGTGCGGTGTTTGCGCAACAGCCCCAGGAATCCCCGCCACTCGATGGGGTCAGAGACCGGATTGCTCTCCTGCGTGGTGTAGCGGCCGGCCGTGTCGATCAACACGGCCTCGTTCGAGAACCACCAGTCGCTGTTCAGCGTGCCGCCTTCCGACTTGAGCACCATGCTCCGGGACGCATGCCCCATTTGCCGCGCCAAGGGAAACTGCAGGCCGGCGTTCAGGAGGGCCGTGGTCTTGCCCGCCCCCGGACTGCCGACGATCATGTACCACGGCAATTCGTAGAGGTAGCGCTTGCCCTCCATGATCTGGCGAAGCCCGCCGCGTCCACGCAAGCCCTTGAGCTGAGCCAGGGCGCGGGTGACCGTGGCGGTAACGGTCTTGAGCTCTTCCTTCGCGCTGTCGTCCTTGTCGGCGTCCTGGCCGAAGCGCAGGAACTTCGCGAGCAGGTCGTCGTTGTTGCGCAAGGCCTGCCAGAGGCGGTAGAGCCAATACACCGCGTACAGCACGAGGATGGTGCAGATGACCATCGTGCGCACCCACAGCGGCGCCAGGGGCTTCGCAGCCCCGATGGCCACCAGTGGCCCTGCATGCCACACAAGCAGGCAGAGTGCGGCCACGCCCAGCAGGCTGTAGGGGCCCGAGACCATCCAGAGGAGGCCGAGCACCAGCAGCATCACGATGAAGGTCACGCGCACGCCGACCGAGGCGAACGGGCGAAGCCCATCCACCGCGAGCAGCGGACCGATGAACCAGATCGCGAGGGCCAGCAGCACCATCGCGAGAAAGGCCAGCATCTGTCGGGAAAACAGGAAGGCCAGGAACTGTTTGAGATATTGCATGAGTGATCGATTCCTGCCTTGCGCCTAGCGGGGGGTGATGGCTGGCGGCTTCACGGGGCCCGCACCGGCGCTGGCACCAGTGCCCTGCGTGACCATGATGTCGACGCGCCGGTTGCGGGCGCGGCCCGCAGCGGTCGCGCTGTCGGCGACGGGAACCGTGGCGCCGCGCCCCTCGGTCTGGATGCGCGATGGCACCACGCCCTTGCCTGTCAGCACCTCGGCGACGGCCGCAGCGCGCTTTTCGCTCAGGACCTGGTTGTCGGGAAACTCGCGCGTGCGAATCGGCTGGTTGTCCGAATGGCCGGTGATCTGGACCGTGCCGGAGACCTGGGTGATCTCGTCGGCCACCTTCGCCAGAACGGGAAGGATCCGGGCACTGAGGCGCGCCTGACCAGGCACGAACATCTCGTCGCCCTTGAAGGTGACGATGCTGCGCCGTTCGTCTTCGTCCACGCTCACCGTCTCACGTTCGATCTCGCTCGCCAGCAACTCCTTCAAGCGCAGCGGCTTGACGGGCGGTGCCGGCGGGGGGCGCAACCTCCCGATGGCGGCGATGCGCTGCTGCAGATCGGTGCTCGACTGCAGCAGTTGGTACTTGTACCAAGCAAACAGGCCGAACAGGACCAACGTCAACACCGAGCCGGTCACCCACACCGGCACGCTGCGCAGCAAGCGGAACTTGCCCGCCCCCACGCCCTTCCAGTGCGGCGACAAGTCGCTCGGGACATCGCCGCGCGCGTTGCCAAGCAGCGAGAACAGCCGATGCCGAACCGTTTCGAGCTGCCGGCGGCCATTCGCCGCGGTGCTGAAGCGGCCTTCGAAACCCAGCCCCAGGATTTGATACAGCACTTCGAGCAGGTCGACGTGCTCTTGCGGGCTCGCAGCCAGGCGACCGACCAAAAGGAAGAACTTGTCGCCGCCCTTGGTATCGCCGTGAAATTTCGCGGCCAGCTGCTGCCCGGCCCAAATCCCGGCCTCTCCGCCCTGCCCGCCGCCCCATGACGTGCTGTTGGCTGCTTCGTCGAGCGCGGTGCACAGTCCGTAGCTCGCGGCCACCACGTGTTCGTGTCGGACCTGCGCGCTTGTGCAGATGGATTGAAAGGCGGCCACCTCGCGCTCGAGCAATTGGTGAAACACCACCACGCCGTCGCTTTCAAGCGTCTCGGGCATGTCTGCCAGGGCCCGCAACAAGGGCTGAGCCGCCTCCAGCAAAGGATTCTGTGCCGCCGCGACAGCGGTCAGGCGCTCCCGCGCCGAGGACTCGGACACCAGATGTGCGAGGTCGGCGGAATCGCCGAACAGTTCGCCGTCGCCGAATCCGTCGCGAGGGTCCGATCCACCGCCTCCTGCAGGCGCCTCGTTGAGTTCTTCTTTGTAGAGCATTGGAGCGTTGGGAAAATGAAAGGGCCGGGCCCGATGAAAGAACGAAGACCTGTTCAAGCCTCGCACTCGGAGCTGTCGTTGACGATCTGCTCGAAGCTGCTGTTCTGGATGTGGCTGGTCTTCATGCGGCAATCGACCATCCGCCACACACCCGTGCCCTGCGAGTTGTCGATCAGGACCGTAGCCGTCAGCGGTGCCCCGCGCCGGCGCTGCCGGCCGATGGCGAAGGTCATATCGCCGAACTGGCAGTTGTCGATGGTGAGGCGGGTTCCGGCCACCAGTACTTCACCGTGACCCGTGCAGTTGCGAAAAGTGACCTCGCCCATGCACCCGATACCTTCATGTGCCGCGGGCGCCGAACTGCCGCCTTCAAAGCTGCAATCCTGGAACAGGACGCCTGTGCTTCCGTCGCCTCCGCAGACGATCGAGCGTCCGACCGATTGGCATTGGGTGAAGCTCACGTCGGTCATCACGCCGAAGTCGTGATGAGGCGCAAGAAACCGGCAATCGATGAACTTGCAACCGGACATCGATGCCAGCTTGATGTTGCCGTCGCCCGCGAACTCGCATCCGACAAAGGTCAGGTTCTGCCATGGCACACCGACGAAGGCGCCTGACGCCATGTGAGCGCCGGCGATGGTCATCGCAGCCGAACTGCCGTCGAGCAGGCGGATGTACTCTTTCTGGAGACTGGTGATGGGGGTGGTCATCTGCGTTTCCGATCAGCGGTTCTCTCGGTACTCGACGCCGTGCGCATCAACACGGTGCCTCTCATGTGACAACGCGAGCTCGGTGCCCCGGCGGACCTCATGGCCGACACCGTCATGCAGGCCGCCTGGAAAGTGCGGAAAGCTCATTTCTCCCTGACCCCCCAAAGCTCCATCCGCAGTCCCGGGAACTCGCCCGCGACGTGAAGGGCCAGTCCCCCGTGCTTGACCATGTGTTCCCACAGCGGGCCGCGAGGGTCGATCTGGAAGTAGACAAAACCTGCGTTGAAAGGGATCTGGCGCGGAGGCACCGGCAAGGTCTGCAGCGGAATGCCCGGAAGATGGGACCGAATGAGCTCGGTCAACCTATCGCTGGGCCCGACCTTGCAGCGAGCGGGGAACTGGCTTGCCAGCTGTTCCGGCGGCGTGTGCGCCGCGACCGCAAACACCAAACTGGAGAAACCTTGCAATTCGGCGGGTTCGACGCTCGCAACGCGTACGCCGTTGGGCCTTGACGCCAGGGGAATGCTCTGCGCGCTTCGCACGAGCACGTCGTTCAGCAGGGCCTGCACGTCGGCGATCAACTCCCTGAACGAGAGGTACGGATCAATGTGTTGGTAAGCGGGATGCGGCTGCGGACGGCGCGTAGTTCCGCGAACAAAGGTCGCCAACTCTCCGCTCAACGTCCGCAACGCGGTATAGAGCGTCTCCGGAGAGGTTTCCCGAACCCGAAGCCAGTGTTCGAGCATCGGTTCATAGCGATTGAGGATCTGGAGCAACAGGAAGTCGGACACCTCAGCGGCTTCGCTGGATTTGCCGTCGTTGCCGCTCAGTCGCGCCGCCAGTGACTGCGCGCGCAGCTTGCACAAGCCATGCAGGTTGGTGATCCAGTCCGCCAGCAAGGGGCTCGCGCCATAGCCGGCGACCGGCGGGATCAGGTTCGGATCGACGGCGATACTTCCATCCGAACGGAGCACCGTGACTTTCGCAAGCGGCAAACCGATCCAGGCGTCAGTCAATTCACGCTGCGGCAAGAGACGCAGGCGCAGACGGGACAGTTGTACAGTTTTCGAGCCCTGTCCGATCGAGTTGGCGTCGCGCAACTCCGCATCAAACACCGAGAACCGAGCCAGCGACGACGCGGAAGTGCTGGTGTCGTCGAATGTCGTTTCTTCTCCATTGGGCGTTCGAATCGGCACTGCCAGATAAATGACCTGCTCCAGGTGCTCCGGCAATATCGTGAGTGGCGCTGGCGGCAGCGTCTGGCCGGGCGCATCGAAGGGTGTGCCATCAGAAAAGATCCCGGCCGCGCTGGCCAGCACCAGCTTGCCCAACGAGAGCGATTCGGCGTCGATGCTGTAGTGATTGAACCCCCAGTAAAAGGGCGTCAACGAGGCGGCTCGTTTGTGCGCAAGGTGTTCGAGATAGCGCTCCTGCTGTTGAAACAGCTGTGGGCGCAGGAAGAGCCCTTCGCTCCAGGCGACTTTGTTGTACCAACTCATGAATTCGATCGTTGTGCTTTCGGGCCGCAGGCTTGCTACTTGATGGGAATCAGTTGGATACCTTTGCCTTGAAGGGCAATCTCCAACTTGACCTTGTTGGCGGGAAGAACGGCGCGATACCACGCCGCCTCAGGCGCGGGATCGACTTTCTGCACCACGCGCCATTCGGTTTGCGCGAGCTCTCGATAGCCAGCGACGACTCCGATCGCGGTGAGTTCGGGGTGCGACATGCGTCGGATCTTCTTGACCTCACCCGGTCGCAAAATGAACTCTTCGCGCACCAACAGGTCGGCGCCCATCACCGTTTTGTCACTGGCATGCAGTGAGAAGTAGTCGGCGGACTCAAAGCTTGCTTCCGACTTGAGTTCGTAGATCCGAATCAGGATGGGCGATGCCCTGCCCTTGTCGTCAAGATTGACGCCCGCTTCTGCTGTGACCGTGATTTCGAGCTTGGTCTGCTCTCTAGGGTGCGAGAACTGCGCGTGCGCCAGCGAAGGCACCACCCACACAGCTGCCACTGCAAAACCCCACAGGCACAGAAATGCGAAACGCAGTGTCCGCATGGGCGACCTGCATCGTGAGACGACGCTTCGGTAGAGCCATGGCATGGCGAGATTCATGTGGGAATCAAACTGAAAAAGGAACTCAAAAAGAACCGACTTCGGTTCGCGCCTCCTCAACCCCCTTGCGCGAACCGAAGTCGAAAAGCCCCGGACGAATCCGGAACGAAGCGAAGGCTTCAGGACTCCTTGTTGCCCTTGATGTCGTAGCCCGCGGTGACTGCACCAGCGCTGCCGCCTTGCGCGTTCTGCACGGAGTACTCCTGCTTGATCTTGGAGAAGGACAGGCGCACGCGTTCCTTGACGCGCATCTCGTCCGAGTTCGAGCCGAAGGGCTGGATCGACGTGATGATCACGTCGGAGAAGGTGAACTTCAGGTACTCCAGCGGGTTGCCGCCGGCCTTGCGAACCGTGAGCTTGGCCTCTTGCACATGCTTGCCGGTCAGGCAGTACTTCATCAGGTTGGGACTCGAACGATCGATGTAGTGATCGAACTCGAGGTCTTCGACGGTCGCCTTGCCCGCACCGCCGCCTGAACCGGCGTGCATGGTGGATTCCTGGAACGCTTTCCAGTTGAAGGCGAGAACTTCAATCTCGTTCTTGTGGTCCGTGTCTTGCGACTCGCCTTCGATGCCGTTGATCTTCAGAAAAATGTCTTGTGACATGAAAAAACTCCCTGTGTTTGAATTTGTCGGTAAATGACGGATGCACGGGCGCTCTTGATGGCGCGTCCCTGGAGATGCCGTGGCGTCTTTGCGCCACTTCCTCGAACAATTTGCGGGGCAGCCGCTGTGGGTCAGGCCGCTTCTTTGAGCGACGGCAGCTTGGCGACCAGACGCAGAGAAACGGTCAGGCCTTCAAGCTGGAAGTGCGGGCGCAAGAAGAACTTGGCGCTGTAGTAGCCCGGATTGCCCTCGACGTCTTCCACCACGACTTCGGCTGCCGCAAGGGGCCGTCGAGCCTTGGTTTCCTGGGACGAATTCGCGGGATCGGCATCGACGTAATGCATGATCCATTCGTTCAGCCAGCGCTGCATTTCGTCGCGCTCCTTGAAGGAACCGATCTTGTCGCGCACGATGCATTTCAGGTAGTGCGCGAATCGCGTGCTGGCGAAAAGGTAGGGCAACCGCGCCGAAAGGTTCGCGTTGGCAGTCGCGTCCGGATCCATGTACTCCTGCGGCTTCTGGAGCGACTGGGCGCCGATGAAGGCGGCATGGTCCGTGTTCTTCCGGTGCACCAGCGGGATGAGCCCCGCCTTCGCAAGCTCGGCTTCGCGGCGGTCGGAGATCGCGATCTCGGTCGGGCACTTCATGTCGAAGCCGCCGTCGTCGGTCGGGAAGGTGTGGCACGGCAGGTTCTCGACGGTGCCGCCTGACTCCACGCCGCGGATCATCGTGCACCAGCCGTAGAGCTTGAAGCTGCGGTTGATGTTGACGGCCATGGCGTAGGCCGCATTGCTCCAGACGTAGTTGCGGTGATCCGCGCCCTCGGTTTCTTCCTCGAAGTCGAATTCGTCGACAGGATTCGTCTTCATGCCATAAGGCAACCGTGCCAGGAACCGGGGCATGGCCAGGCCGACATACCGGGAGTCCTCGGTGTTCCGCAGTGAATTCCACGGCGCGTGCTCGAGGTTCGATGTGATCTTCGCAAGGTCGCGTGGGTTTGCGAGCTCTTGCCACGACTCCATGCCCAGCAGCGACGGCGCCGAGCCGGCGATGAACGGCGCATGGGAGGCGGCGGACACCTTGGCAATCGCGCCCAGCAGCTCGACATCGGGCGGCGTGTGGTCAAAGTAGTAGTCGGCCACCAGGCATCCGTAGGGCTCGCCACCGAGCTGGCCGTACTCCTCTTCGTAGATGCGCTTGAAGATCGGGCTCTGGTCCCAGGCGATTCCCTTGTGACGGCGCAGCGTGCGACGGACCTCGTCCTTGGAGACATCCATGAAACGGATCTTGAGTTTCTCGTCCGTCTCGGTGTTGTAGACCAGGTGGTGCATGCCTCGCCAGGCCGACTCGATCTTCTGGAAATCTTCCTTGTGGAGCACGAGGTTGATCTGCTCCGACAGTTTGCGGTCGATCTCGGCAATGATCGCTTCGATGCTGCTGTAGGCATCGTCGGTCATCGTCGCAGCGTTGACGAGCGCCTGCTCTGCCAACGTCCGGACGGCCGCCTCGACGGCCTCGCGCGCCTCGTCGGTCTTGGGCTTGAACTCCTTGTCGAGCAAGGCGGAGAAGTCGGTGGGGTCGGTGTAGCGCGCCGCGTCGGGTGCCTCGAGCACGTTGTCCATGAGTGTGGTCATCTGAAGTTCCTTGATCTGAATGTCACGCGGCGGAATCGGACGCAGATGCGCCTTCCAGGACGTCGGTGCGGGGTTTGGCGGACTTCGCCAGCGACTTCATCAACGAGGGGTCTTGAAGCAGCTTGTTGACGAGGCCTTCGGCCCCCGCCTTGCCGTCCATGTAGGTCTGCAGATTGGCCAGCTGCGTGCGTGCTTCGAGGAGCCGACTGAGCGGTTCGACCTTTCGCGCGACAGCGGCCGGCGAAAAATCTTCGATGCTCTCGAAGGTGATATCGACCATCAACTGGCCTTCGCCGGTCAACGTGTTGGGCACCGCGAATGCAGCGCGCGGCTGGATCGCCTTCATCCGTTCGTCGAAGTTGTCGATGTCGATGTCGAGGAACTTTCGCTCGGGCACGGGGGGTAAGGCCAGCGTCGGCTTGCCGGACAGATCGGACAAGACGCCCATCACGAAGGGCAGCTCGATCTTCTTCTCGGACCCGTAGATTTCCACGTCGTACTCGATCTGCACGCGCGGAGCCCGGTTGCGGGCAATGAACTTCTGACTGCTGTTGTTATTGGTAGCCATGAAAACTCCCTGGTAAAAAAAACAAACAAGAACCTGGCATCACGCCGCTTCGACGCGGCGACGCATTTCTGGACCCACGAGGCCACTCGGTGGACTCAGGCGAACTCGGTGTGGCAGACGATGGCGCGTCCTCCTTGCAAGGCTGGGTTGGCGCTTTCGCTTGGCTGCATGTCGGCAGTCATGGTCCTGATCCTTCGCCGCGCTTGAAGCGCATCCAGCCATTGCCGGGAAAGAATCGGCAGAAGTCTTTGTTCAATGAAGCCGATCAGGCGTCGAGCCCCGGTTTCATAGGCGCCGCAGTGGCCAGCGATCTCGGCCAGCAGCGCGGGTGTGTAGTCCAACGCAATGTCGTGCTGCACACGCATGCGCTCGACCACGCGATCCAGGTGCAAGCTCACGATGTCGCGCAGTGCGCTCGAGGCCAAAGGAAGGTACGGCACCACCGTCAACCGGCCCAGAAACGCGGCAGGGAAAACCGTTCGCAGCGACGGCTGGAGCGCATCGCGCAAGGATTCGACGTCGGGCATCAACAAGGGGTCTTCACACAGCGCGGCGATGAGTTCCGCACCGGTGTTGCTCGTCAACAGGATCGTGGTGTTCCTGAAGTCGATACGGCGCCCCTCTCCGTCCTCCATCCACCCTTTGTCGAACACCTGGTAGAAGATTTCGTGCACATCCGGGTGGGCCTTTTCCACCTCGTCGAGCAGGATCGTGCTGTAGGGCTTTCGACGCACGGCCTCTGTGAGCACACCACCTTCGCCGTAGCCGACGTAACCCGGGGGCGCTCCTTTCAAGGTGGAGACCGTGTGCGACTCCTGGAACTCGCTCATGTTGATGGTGATGAGGTTCTGCTCCCCGCCATACATGGCCTCGGCCAACGCCAATGCGGTTTCTGTCTTGCCCACACCCGAAGGGCCGACCAGCAGGAACACACCCACGGGCTTTTTCGGATCTGTGAGGCGCGCCCGCGCCGTCTGCATGCGCTCCGCGATCGCCGCAAGGGCAGGCCCTTGGCCGATCACGCGCGCTTCCAGGCTGGATTGAAGTGCGACGACTGCAGCGACTTCGTCGGTGACCATCCGTCCCACCGGAATTCCGGTCCAGTCGGCCACGATGGCTGCAACCACCGCTTCGTCGACCTGAGGAAATATCAGAGGCGTCTCCTTCTGGTGAGCGGCAAGTTCAAGCTCGAGGGCCGCCAGCTGCGCCGAGGGTTCATTCCCCTCGGCGCAGCCCGCCTCCTCCCTCTTCTTTGTTCTCAGTCCGTGAATCGTGCGAACCAGTGCAAGCTCGTCTTGCCATCGCGCCTCATGCCGGGACAACGCGTGCTGCGCTGCATCGAGTTGTGACCGGGCGGAATCAAGGCGCAATGCTCTTTCGTCGCTGCCGTGGACGACAACACCCTCCTGGGCAAGCAGCTCAATTTCGACTTGAAGCGCTGTGATGCGATGCCGCCATTGATCAACCTCGGGCGGCGGCGAATGAAGCGACATGGCCACGCGTGCACACGCGGTGTCCAGCAGGCTGATCGCCTTGTCGGGCAACTGGCGTGCGGGAATGTAGCGATGTGACAGCGTCACAGCGGCGCGCACAGCCTCATCGAGCACGAGCACGCCGTGGTGCTCGGCAAAGGTGGCGACAAGGCCGCGCACCATCTCGATGGCGGAAATCTCGTCGGGCTCTGCCACCTGCAGTGTCTGGAAGCGCCGCGTCAGCGCAGGGTCCTTCTCGATGTGGCGCTTGTATTCGCCCCAGGTGGTCGCACCGATCGTGCGCAGGGTTCCTCGCGCCAGCGCTGGTTTGAGCGGGTTGGCCGCGTCGCCGGTTCCCGATTGCCCGCCCGCACCGACCAAGGTGTGTACCTCGTCGATGAAGAGGATGACGGGCTGCACCGACTTGCCCGCCTCTTCCAACAAGGCCTTGAGGCGGGACTCGAACTCCCCCCGCATGCTCGCGCCGGCCAGCAGCGCGCCGACATCGAGGCTCCAGAGTCGGCAGTTCTTCAGGTCGGGAGGAACTTCGCCTTGGGCGATGGCCAGTGCCAGCCCTTCGACCACCGCTGTCTTGCCGACACCCGCATCACCCGTGAGCAAGGGATTGTTCTGGCGACGGCGAAGCAGAATGTCGACCATCGTGCGGATCTCGTGCCCACGCCCGATGACCGGGTCGATCTGCCCTTGAGAAGCGCGCTCGGTCAGGTCCGTGCAGTAGCGACGCAACGCCGACTTGCCATCCGACGTCGCATCCGCGAACGCAGCACTGGCCTCGCCAGGCAGCGCCGACGGCAGACCGGAGCCATCATGCGGTCCTTCCTGCCCTTCAGGAGAGCCTGCCACGATCGCGCTGACGGCCTCTGTCAACTGATCTGCTGGGATTCGCTGAAATGCAGGTGAGATGCCAAGCAGCACGCGCCGCAGTTCCGGCGTTTGAAGCAACGCGGCAAGCAGCCAAGCACCACGCACGCAATGCGCACCGAACTCGAGGCTGGACAGCACCCATGCGCGCTCGATGGCCGCTTCGATGTGACTGGAAAAATCGGTCAGTGACGTTGCACCGGACGGCAGACTGGACAACGCCGATGCAAACTCTTTCTCGATGACCTGCGCGTCGATCTGGTAGTGCCGGCAGATGCGGTGCAGATCGCTGTCGTTGAGTTGCCAGAGCTGATGAATCCAGTGCGTCAGTTCAACGTACGGATTGCCGCGCAGCTTGGCAAATGCGGTGGCGGATTCGATGCCGCGAAACAGCGTGAGATTGAGCTTGCCGAACAGCGCGCGCCGAGAGATCGTCATTGCGCGATCTGTCGTGCGGTGTGCACGCCCTGTTCGATCGATTCATCTGCGACGCCCGATGTCGTCGAACAGATTTCTGCGTTCTTTTTCCCCACTTCGCGCCCCTATGCTTCTTGGAATGGGCGCGATTCTGGCGGCTCGCTGCAAAGCAAATCGCAGCACAGTTTCTACCAATAGTTAAACGAAAGAAGCAGCCTATTGATCTGTGATGTTTGCCCGCCGCTCCTTACGTTCGGAAGACAAAGGAGGTCATTCAACAACGATATCGAAGCCGCCGCAGGCAAGAAAAAACCCTCGAGTCCTTTCGGAAACTCGAGGGCTTGAGAGGCTTCTGACGCGTCGCAACGTCAGAGATTTCAATTACATGTTGTCGATCATGACTTGACCAAAACCAGAGCAGCTCACTTGCGTCGCACCGTCCATCAGGCGCGCGAAGTCATAGGTGACCTTCTTGCTGGCGATCGACTTTTTCATCGCGCTGATGATCAGGTCGGCCGCTTCGGTCCAGCCCATGTGGCGCAGCATCATTTCGGCGGACAGGATCTCGGAACCCGGGTTCACATAGTCCTTGCCGGCGTACTTGGGGGCCGTGCCGTGGGTGGCTTCGAACATGGCGACGGTGTCGCTCAGGTTCGCACCCGGGGCGATGCCGATGCCACCGACCTGTGCAGCCAGCGCGTCGGACACGTAGTCACCATTCAGGTTCAGTGTCGCGATCACGCTGTACTCGGCGGGGCGCAACAGGATCTGCTGCAGGAACGCGTCGGCGATGCTGTCCTTGACGGTGATTTCCTTGCCGGTCTTGGGGTTCTTGAACTTCATCCACGGGCCGCCGTCGATCAGCTCGGCGCCGAACTCCTTGGCGGCCAGGTTGTAGCCCCAGTCACGGAAGCCACCTTCGGTGAACTTCATGATGTTGCCCTTGTGGACCAGGGTCACACTGGGCTTGTCGTTGTCGATGGCGTACTGGAAGGCCTTGCGAACCAGGCGCTCGGTGCCTTCTCGCGAGACGGGCTTGACGCCGATGCCCGAGGTGTTCGGGAAGCGGATCTTCTTGACGCCCATCTCGTCCTGCAGGAACTTGATGAGTTTCTTGGCCTTGTCGCTCTCGGCTTCGAATTCGATGCCAGCGTAGATGTCTTCCGAGTTCTCGCGAAAGATGACCATGTTGGTCTTGTGCGGCTCGCGCACCGGGCTGGGCACGCCCTCGAAGTACTGGATGGGTCGCAGGCAGACGTACAGGTCGAGTTCCTGGCGCAGCGCCACGTTCAGCGAGCGGATGCCGCCGCCGACGGGCGTGGTCAGCGGGCCCTTGATGGAGATCACGTAGTCGCGCACCGCATGCAGGGTTTCCTCGGGGAGCCAGACGTCGGGGCCGTAGACCTTGGTCGACTTCTCGCCTGCGTAGACCTCCATCCAGTGGATCTTCTTCTTGCCGCCGTAGGCCTTGGCCACTGCGGCGTCGACCACCTTGAGCATCACCGGCGTGATGTCCAGCCCGGTGCCATCGCCTTCGATGAACGGAATGATGGGCTGATCGGGCACATTGAGCGAATTGTCAGCGTTGACCGTGATCTTCTGGCCTTCGGTCGGGACTTTGATGTGCTGATAGCTGGACATGAGGGGGCTTGACTCCGGGAAGTGACGTAATTCGAACGACTGTCTGCGAATACAGACAGCGAGGGAGAATCGCTGTACAGCGCGCTAACAAATCGCTGTACATTTTAGACGCAACCCATCAGCGAACAATTGTCAACCGTGGGGCGATAGCGCCCGTTACTGGCTGACCTTCTGCTCGCCGGGAGGCGTTTCCAACCAATTCTCGATAGAGGAATCATCAATGAGCAAACTTCTCGCAGTCATGATCGCTGGCCTGTTCGCCGCTGGCGCGTACGCCCAGAACCCGGCCGGCACCACGCCCGAACAAGGCAACGCGACCGGCAGCAAGCCGCAAGCTCGCGCTGAAGCCAAGAAGGAAGCCAAGCCCGCTGGTCAAGTGGCTCCTGCAGCTGGCGACATCGCCAAGACGCCTGAAGGCGGCACCTTCGGCGCTGACAAGGCTGGCGTTGCTGGCGAAAAGCGCGCCAAGACCCGCGACGATCGTCGTCGCAACAAGGACGGCAGCGTGAAGCGCAAGGCCACCCAAGGCGGCACGCCTGACATGGCCGGCGCCAAGTAAGCTGGTCGGTCCCCTAAGAAAAGCGCTCTTCGGAGCGCTTTTTTTCGTTTGCAGTTTTGCTCAACCACTGTCAACCGGGGTCCCTGAGGTCCGTTGAATGGAGACCTTCCACAGGGAGGTGATCCAAATCAACAATCTCAAAGGATTTCTCATGAACAAGCTGATCGCAGCCCTGGTCGCCGGCCTCTTCGCAGCCGGTGCATTTGCGCAAGCCGCCGCCCCCGCAGTTGCCGCTCCGGCCGCCCCCGCAGTCCACAAGGCGAAGGCCAAGCACACGGTCAAGAAGCACAAGGTGCGTCACGTCTCCAAGGCCCACGCGGCCGCCGCCAAGAAGGTGTAAGCTTTCAAGCTCCCGGCAATGCCCGCTTCAGCGGGCATTTTTATTGGTCACGGGCCGACCTTGTGTGTCCCGGCCCCGAAAGAGTCATCCGATGTTTCAGCGTCTCGCCGCGCTGCTTCTGGTGTCCGCGTCCTTCCTGGCGCCGGCCCACGCGCAGCAGCAAATCCAACCGCAACCCCAAACCGATCTGGCGCGCACGCAGTTGTCGGTGGGCCTCTACAAGATCGACGCACAGGTGGCGCAATCGCCCCGCGAGCGCGAGATCGGCCTGATGTTCCGCAAGACGATGCCGCAGGCCGAAGGCATGATCTTCGTGTTCGATCAGCCAGCCACGCAGTGCTTCTGGATGCGCAACACACTGTTGCCGCTGACCACTGCCTTCGTGGCCGACGACGGCCGCATCGTCAACCTGGTCGACATGCAACCGATGACCGAGAACTCGCATTGCTCCGAAGAGCCGGTGCGCTACGTGCTCGAAATGAACCAGGGCTGGTTCGCCAAGAAGAACATCAAGAAGGGTGCCAAGCTCGGCGGCGAGTTGTTCTCCACCGCCAAGCGCTGAACTCAGCGCCCACAAAAAAGCCGACCCGCAGGTCGGCTTTTTTCATGGCGAACGCCAGGTCCGGCTTCAGCCGAAGTTCTTCGCCGCGAAGTCCCAGTTGGCCAGCTTGGCCAGGAAGGTCTCGACGAACTTCGGGCGCATGTTGCGGTAGTCGATGTAGTACGCGTGCTCCCACACGTCGACCGTCAGCAGTGCGGTGTCGGCGGTGGTCAGCGGCGTGCCGGCGGCGCCGGTGTTCACGATGTCCACCGAACCGTCGGCCTTCTTCACGAGCCACGTCCAGCCCGAACCGAAGTTGCCCACGGCCGACTTCACGAAGGCTTCCTTGAAGGCGTCGTAGCTGCCCCATTTGGCATCGATGGCCTTGGCCAGTGCACCGGTGGGAGCACCGCCGCCTTGCGGCTTCATGCAGTTCCAGAAGAAGGTGTGGTTCCAGAT
>NZ_CALRZC010000070.1:0-35333 GCF_943372545.1 Variovorax sp. YR752
GCGCCTTTCTCGGCGCCGCCCGGGCCCGTCGCTGGGCCGCCTTCATGCGCACACACATCTCAGGCTTCGCCTCCAACATCTCGCTGGGACTCATGCTCGGACTGCTGCCTGCGTTCGCGGGCTTCTTCGGGCTCGGGCTGGATGTGCGCCATGTCACGCTGTCGGCCGGCCAGATTGCGGCCGCGGCAGCATCCATCGGGTTGCCGGCATTGCACCAGCCGGCCCTGTGGTGGGCGGTTGCGGCGATCCCGGTGATCGGCGCGCTCAATGTGAGCGTGAGTTTCTACTTCGCTTTCCGGCTGGCGCTGCGCGCGCACAGCGTGAGCCTCGGTGACCGCGCCCGCATCCGCAGCGCGATCTGGGCCCGCTGGCGCAGCCGGCCGGTGAGCTTCTTCCTGCCTACATGAACCTGACCGCACTCCTCGCCGAACTCCAGGGCTTCTGGGCCGAATGGGCGCGCCCCTCGGCCGGCCTGCCCACCGTGCTCTGGGCCCTGCTGGTGGCCGCCGCCGCGGCCTCCGGCCACCTGGTGCAGCGCTACCTGGGGATGCCCAAGGTCATCGGCTATTCGGTGGTGGGCGCGGTGGTGGGCTTTGCCGGCTTCGAGGGCGCGATCTGGCCGCTGCGCGGCATCAGCCTCTTCTTGTTGGAGCTGGGCGCGGCCGTGGTGCTGTTCGAGGCGGGCGGGCGGCTGCCGCTGCGCTGGTTCCGCCACAACCCGATGGTGCTGGTGCAGAGCCTGCTGGAGGCGGGGCTGACCTACTTCGGCGTGTACTGGATATTGATTCTTCTGGGCCTGCCCGAGCCGGTGGCCAACCCCATCGCGCTGATGGCGATCGTCGCCTCGCCCGCCGTGCTCAGCCGCGTGATCATGGACACCCGCGCCGCCGGCCCGGTGACCGAACGCGCCATGACGCTGGCCACGCTCAACACCTTCTACGCGCTCACGCTGGGCTACGCGCAGGCCGGCCTGATCGAGCGCGCGCCGCAGTCGCTGATGCTCAAGCTCTACCCGGTGGCGGTGGTGCTCGGCATGTCGTTCGTGGTCGGCGCGATCATGGCGCTGGCGCTGCGCTCGGCGCTGCGCGTGATGAGCCCGAACAGCGAGAACACCTCGATCCTGCTGCTGGCGATCATCGCGGCGGGCGCGGCGCTCACGGCCCACATCGGCGGCTCGGCGCCGCTGGCGGCGCTCATCGGCGGCGTGCTGCTCAAGACGCTCAACCCCAAGCCCTGGGCCTGGCAGCGCCAGCTCGGCACCGCCTCGTCGCTGCTGACCATGCTGATGTTCGTGCTGGTGTCGATGGTGGCGGCGCAGGCCGACTGGACCCTGCCCGTGGCCAGCGTGGTGCTGGCCGTGATCGGCGTGCGCCTGGTCACCAAGATCTCGGGCGTGGCCATTGCCAACCCGGGCAGCGGCGCCAGCTGGAAGCAGGCCTTCTGGGTCGGCTGCGCGATGACGCCGCTGTCGTCGATCGCCCTGCTGATCGCCTCCAATTTCGCCTCGGCCTCGCCGCTTCTGGGCACCATGATCACGCAGGTCGCCCTGCCCTCGATTTTGCTGATGGAAGTGATGGGCGCCGTGCTCGCCACCGTGGCGATCCACGCCGTGGGCGAGAGTTCGGTCCCCTGGACGCCACAGGCCTTCAGCACCACGGAAGACACGCAGCGATGAGCAGCAACAGCAACCCCACCTCCGTCCTCCCGATCGATCCGGACAGCGACGACGTGCGCTCCGCGCCGTTGCCCGCCGATCCGGCCAGCCGCGCCGTCAAGCTCGAGCCCTTCAACAAGTCGGAGGCGCTGTCGCTGGGCGTGGAGCTCGAGCTGCAGCTGGTCAACACGCACGACTACGACCTCGCGCCGTATGCCGAAGACATGCTGCGCCTGATGGCCCAGACGCCGCTGCCCGGCAGCGTGGTGCCCGAGATGACCTCGAGCATGATCGAGATCTCGACCGACATCTGCCATTCGGCGCAGGACGTGATCACGCAGCTGTCGCCGATCCGCGAGGCGCTGATCAAGAACGCCGACAAGCTCAACATCGCGGTGGTCGGCGGCGGCACGCATGCCTTCCAGCAGTGGCACGAACGGCGCATCTACGACAAGCCGCGCTTTCGCGAGCTGTCGGAGCTGTACGGCTACCTGAGCAAGCAGTTCACCATCTTCGGCCAGCACGTGCACATCGGCTGCCCCGACGCCGACTCGGCGCTGCTCATGCTGCACCGCATGTCGCGCTACATCCCGCACTTCATTGCGCTGTCGGCCTCGTCGCCTTTCGTGCAGGGGCAGGACACGCAGTTCGACTCGGCGCGACTCAATTCCGTGTTCGCGTTCCCGCTCTCGGGCCGCGCGCCCTTCACCACGAGCTGGAAGGAATTCGAGGCCTACTTCGAGCGCATGACCCGCACCGGCGTCGTGCGCAGCATGAAGGACTTCTACTGGGACATCCGTCCCAAGCCCGAGTTCGGCACCATCGAGATCCGCGTGTTCGACACGCCGCTCACCATCGAGCGCGCCGCCGCGCTGGCGGGCTACGTGCAGTCGCTGGCCGCGTGGTTCCTGCAGGAGCAGCCCTTCGAGCCGAGCGAGGACGACTACCTCGTCTACACCTACAACCGCTTCCAGGCCTGCCGCTTCGGCCTGGACGCGGTGTACGTCGACCCGGCCAGCGGCCAGCACATGCCGCTGCGCGACCACATCCTGATGACCATGACCCAGCTCGAATGGCACAGCGAGGCGCTCAACGCCACGCAGGCACTGGGCGAGCTGCGCACCAGCGTCGAGGCCAACCGCAACGACGCGCGCTGGCTGCGCGAGAAGCAGGGCAAGGAACGGTTGCTGGCGGAAGTGGTGCGCCAGGCCTCGCTGCGCTTTCGCGGCGCGGCCTGACGTTGTTCAGGCGGCCACGGCCTCCTGCGAGAACTGCCGGCGGTACACCGTCGGCGACACCTTGAACGCCGTGGCGAAGTGCTTGCGCAGCAGCACCGCCGAGCCGAAGCCCGCATCGGCCGCCACGCGCTCCACGGAACGGTCGGTCGTCTCGAGCAGCCGCTGCGCCAGCGCCAGGCGCTGGTTCTGCAGCCACTGGCCGACCGTCGTTCCCGTCGATTCGCGAAAACGCCGCGTGAAGGTGCGCCGGCTCATGAGCGCGCGCTTGGCCAAGTCATCGAGTTCGTGCGGCACCTGCAGATGCCGCCCCAGCCATTCGAGCAACGGCGTGAGCCGGTCGCGCTCGGCCGCCGCCGGCACGGGCTGCTGGATGTACTGCGCCTGGCCGCCCTGCCGGTGCGGCGCGACGACCATCCGCCGCGCGGCCCGGTTGGCGGTGTCGGCGCCGTAGCGCACACGCAGCAGGTGCAGGCAGCAGTCGATGCCGGCGGCCGTGCCCGCCGAGGTGAGCACATCACCGTCGTCCACGTACAGCACCTCGGGCTGCAGCACGACCTGCGGGTACTGTTTGGCGAACGCCGCGGCCAGGTGCCAGTGCGTGGTGGCGGGCCGCCCGTCGAGCAGGCCCGCCTCGGCCAGCACGAAGGCGCCCAGGCACAGCCCGACCACGGTGGCGCCGCGCCGGTGCGCCGCCTGCAGCGCGCGGATGAGCGCGGGCGGCGCGGGCCGGCCATCGTCGCGCCACGACGGCACCACCACGATCTGCGCGCGGCGGATCGCCTCCAGCCCGTGTGGCACCACGAGCGTGAAGCCCGCGTTGGTGGCCAGCGGCCCGGGCTCGGGCGCACAGACCTGCACGCGAAAGCGCGGCGCGCCGGTGTCGGTGCGGTCTTCGCCGAACACCATGCAGGGCACGGAGAGGTGGAAGGGGCTGATGCCGTCGAAGGCCACGACGGCAATGGTTTCAACGGCAGATGAGCGCATGGCCCGATCTTATCGATGAATGGCTTTCGGGCCACTTTCGCAAAACCCGCGGTGCGCGAAGAATCGAGCCATTCCAGACACACACAACCACCGAAGGAGATCCCCATGAGCCAGTCCGCACCGCGCCGCGCCCTCGTCGTCATCGACGTGCAGAACGAATACTTCGAAGGCGGCGGCCTGCCGATCGAGTACCCTCCGGTCGAGAGTTCGCTGCCGAAGATCGCGCAGGCCATGGACGCGGCCCGCGCGGCCGGCGTGCCGGTGGTGGTGGTGCAGCACCACGCGCCGAAGGGCGCGCCGGTCTTCCAGGCCGACAACTTCCACGGCCAGCTGCACCCCGAGATTGCGAAGCGCCCGCGCGACCACCTGGTCACCAAGGCCTTCCCGAGCGTCTTCACCGGCACCGACTTCGCCGACTGGCTCGCGCGCCACGAGATCGACACGCTGAGCGTGACCGGCTACATGACGCAGAACTGCGACGCTTCCACCGTGTTCGAAGCCATGCACCGCGGGCTGAACGTGGAATTCCTGTCGGACGCCACCGGCGCACTGCCTTATGAGAACGCGGCCGGCCGCGTGAGCGCCGAAGAGATCCACCGCGTCTTCAGCGTCGTGTTCCACAGCAACTTCGCGGCCGTGGCGACGACCGACGTGTGGGTCGCTGCACTGAAGAGCGGTACCGCGATCGAGAAGGACAACGTGGTCATGTCCAACCGCCGCGCGCGCGGCGTCTGACCCTCACCGGAACTCAGGTCAGGCCAGGCTCAACGGCTGCAGCAGCGGCTTCCAGCGCTCCACGGCGATCTTCTTGAAGCCGCGGCCGTTGGGGTGCAGCTCGTTGGCCCAGTCGGTCGGGCCCAGCGTGCCCCGGCTGTCCACCACGTGCAGGTGCTGCGGGTCGCCCGCGGCGATGTTCTGCAGCATGCCGTGGAAGCCGTCGATGAGGTGGTCAACGCAGGGCTTGAACAACTCCGGTGCTACGCCCGCGTCGACCAGCGCCGGGCGCAGCCAGCCTTCGCGCCCGAACAGCGCCTTGCCGGTGGGCGGCGCGTAGTCGTAGCTATGCATGACGATGTGGCAATCGACGCTGGTGCGGGTGTAGATGAGGCCGATGAGCGCGCGGTACTGCTCGTCCATGTCGACGAGGAACTGGTCGAAGCCGCCCTTGCCGTTGCGAAAGCACTGCGCGGCCTGCGTCTCGCCCGTGCAATCGGACTTGAGCAGCGGGCGCAGGTCGTTGAAGCCCGCGAAGTCGTTGCCGCCGCCGCTGATGAACACCGCCGACAGCGTCGGCCCGTACAGGCGCAGCGACTCGCGCACGGCGTTGCGGTACTTGCCTTCGACGTAGTCCTGGGCTTCCGCGCCGTTCATGCCCTTGGCCAGGATCACGTGGCCGCGCGCGCCGACCACGTCGCCCAGGAAGTTCAGCAGGCTGCCGCCCGGCAGCGGGTACCAGAACCACGAATCGCCGAAGGCGAGGATGGTCGCGGTGCCGTGCGGGCCCATCTGCATCTTGGTCTCGTCCCAGTAGACAGCCATGGCGAACTCCTCGTGTAGAGGGCGCCATGGTTCTCGCAACCGCCGCGCGGCGCCATCCCCCGTTCGCAGTAGAACCTGCTGCTCAGTCCCGCAGCGACTGCACCAGCAGCACCAGCTCCGCCTGCCGGTGGCAGTCGGTCTTGCGCATCACGTTGCGCAGGTGGCTGCGTGCCGTGTGTTCGGAGCAGTGCTGCGCGGCGGCGAAGTCCTTCACGGTCTTGCCGCTCGCCAGGAGCAGCGCAAGCCGTGCCTCGGTCGGACTCAGTCCGAGCAGGCTTTCCAGCTGCCGCGGCTCCACGGGCGCCGCCTCGGCCGGATGGGCGAAGACCACGAGCGCGCGGTGGCGCTGGCGCAGCACGGCCAGCGGGTGCGAGGGTTTGAGCGGCAGCACCGTGATGCGGACCACGCTGCCGGCCACGGGCAGGTGCAGCACGCCGGCCCGCGCGCCGCCGGCCGGGGCGCAGGCCTCGCGCACCCGCTGCTCGAAGGCCGACTGCAGCGCGGACGACGCGAGCCGCAATCGCCCCTGCGCGCTGTCGAACAGGCCGCCGCGGCCTGCGCACGCCGCCGCGCGCGCGTTCAGGTGGTCGATGCGGCAGGCCTCGTCGAGCACAGCGATGCCCTGCGGCAGCGCGTCGAGCGCCGACAGCCCGGTGGCCGCATGCTCGCCCAGCTGCATCATGCGGGCGCGCAGTTCGCTGGCGCGCACCAGGTGCGGCGACAGGCGCCGGCAGAAGGCCTCGCTCTCGGGACCGTAGGGCGCCTCGGCCCGGGGGCGGATGAAGCCGAGCACTTCGCGCGTGTCGTCGTCGGCGCGCAGCCCCATGGCCAGCGTATGGCGCAGGCCGAGCGGCGCCAGCCAGTCGACGTAGATCGCGCTGCGCGACAGCGTGCGCGCGCCGAAGTAGGCGTGGTCGGTCACCGGCGTGCCCAGCGGGGCGTTCACCGGCATCTGCATGCGGATGTCGTCGCGCGCCAGGTGCTGCTCGTACTCGCGCACCTTGTCGGGCGGGCTCTCCAGGTTGGCGAGCCCCGCGCCCACCACCGAGCAGTCGGCGCGGCGCACCGTGAGCGTGTGAAAGCAGGCGGCGCCGAGCACCTCGCGCATGGCATCGAGCGCGTCGTACCAGTCGCCGGGACAGGTGATCCCGTCGTACAGCAAGGCAACGATCCGGTCGGTGTCGGCCTCGGCGGACACGCCTCCCTGCACGATGGCTGTCATGGCGGCCTCCTCCTGTTTGGACTTTCGGTGTATCCGCTTGCATGACGGTATTACAAAATGCTTCCAGTGTCAGCCCCCCTTTCCCGTGGGCGCCGCGGCGGGCGGCCCCGCGCCAGGTCGTTATGCTCTCGCACCCATGGGTGAATTCGACCTGATCACACGCTATTTCAAGCGTCCCGCCACGCGCTCGCCGCTGGGCGTGGGCGACGACTGCGCCTTGCTCGCGCCGGCCGCGGGCATGCAGCTCGCCGTGTCCTCCGACATGCTGGTGGAGGGGCGGCACTTTCTCTCGACCGTGGAGCCGGCCCGGCTGGGCCACAAGGCGCTGGCCGTGAACCTCAGCGACCTGGCCGCCTGCGGCGCGAAGCCACTGGCCTTCACGCTCGCGCTGGCATTGCCCGCCGTGGACGAGCCCTGGCTCGAAGGTTTTTCGCGCGGCCTGTTCGCGCTGGCCGACGCCCACGGCTGCGAGCTGGTGGGCGGCGACACCACGCGCGGCCCGCTCAATATCTGCATCACCGTGTTCGGCGAAGTGCCGGCCGGCGCCGCGCTGCTGCGCTCGGGCGCGCGCGCGGGCGACGACCTGTGGGTGAGCGGCTCGCTCGGCGATGCACGGCTGGCGCTCGAGGTGTTCCGCGGCACACTGAGCCTGCCCGCCGAGGCCTTCGCGCAAGCGCGCGCACGCATGGAACAGCCCACGCCACGCGTGGCGCTGGGCCAGGCGCTGCGCGGCATCGCCACCTCGGCAGTGGACGTGAGCGACGGCCTGATCGGCGACCTGGGCCACATCCTCGCGGCCAGCGGCGTGGGCGCCACGCTCGATGCCGATGCCACCACCGCGCTGATCGCGGTCGACACGGCCGGCCTGCCCACCGAGGCGCTGCGCACCTGCGCACTCTCGGGCGGCGACGACTACGAGCTGGTGTTCACTGCGCCGGCCTCGGCGCGTGCGGCAGTGGAGCAGGCCGGGCAAGCCAGCGCCACGCGCGTGACACGCATCGGCCGCATCGAAGCGGACGCGGGGCTTCGCATCGTCGATGCGGCCGGCGCGCCGGTGTCACAGCGCTTCGGCTCGTTCGACCACTTCGTCTAGGGCCTCTGTTCAAGAGCCGCGCAGCATCGCGCGCATCTTGTCCTGCGCGGTATTGATGGCGGCCGACTGGCGGCCCAGCTGCTGCACCATCTTGTCGAGCTCGGCTCTCACCGCGGGGTCGGTCACGGTGAGCGAAGCGCCGGAGACCTGGAGCTTCGACTTGTTCTTCTCCATGAAATCGCCGATGGCCAGCGCACTGTCGAACACGGCATCGAGCGCGGGGAACACCTCCTTGAACGTGGCGGCGGGCGTCGTCACCGTCTTCTCGTAGGCCTTGCCATAGACCTGCTTCAGGTCGTCGGGCTGCTTGAGTTGCGCGCGCGCCGCGTCGGCCTTGGCCAGCTGCTGGTCGAGCGCGCTGCGCAAGCCGCCCAGGCCCTCCTTGGCGGCCTTGAGATCGTCACGGCGCGCCGGCAGGTCGGCCAGCGAGCGCAGCGCGCCCTTGGCCATGACCTGCGTCATCGGCTGGCTCACCGACTTGTTCATGCCTTCGTTGAAATCGGTGATCACCGCGTAGTGCTGCGCGTAGTCGCCGAACGAGGCTTTTTCTTCGGCGGTGGGCGTGGGCACGCGCAAGCCGGGCTTGTCGAGCACGCGGGTCTGCAGATAAGTGATGAAGGCGGTGCGCTGTTCGGCCTCCTTGTTGCCGCAGGCGACGAGCAGCATCGACAGCATCAGGCCGAATGCAAGGCACAGCCATGCGGAAGAGAAACGGGATCGGGTTGTTGTTGTCATGGGCACCTGCTTTCACACGAAAAAAAGAAGGCAGAAGGATAGTCCTCCCGCCCGTGAGCATTCACGGCTACTGCAGGCTCTGCTTCAACGCCTCGATGAACGCCCGCGCCGCCGCCGACAGCGAATGGCCGCGCTTGGTGACGATCGAAATGTCGCGCGCCACGCGTGGCGCGCTGAGCACCTTCACCACGAGCACCGGGTTCTTCTCGGCACGCGCAAACGCCGACGGCATGATCGACGCGCCCATGCCGGCCGCCGTCATCCACAGCGCGGTGGACAGGAACGACACCTCGTTCACCACGTCGAGCGTCACGCCGGCCTCTGCCGCCGTGCCGTCGATCAGCGGGCGCACGCCGTAGCCGGGACGCACGGTGATGACCGGGTGGCGCCCCAGGTCCGACCAGCGCACCACGCGCGCCTTGGCCAGCGGATGGTCGGTGCGGCACACCACGGCGAGGTGGTCGCGCAGGAGGCGCTGCACCTCGACCTCGGGGCCGGGGCGCTCGGGCGTGCCGATGCCGAAGTCGACGTGCTCGCCGAGGATGCGCGACAGGAACTGGTCGGGCGCGCAGTCGTTCACCAGCAGGCGAACTTTCGGGTGCTGTTCGCCGAAGACGCGCAGCGCATCGGGCAATAAAAACCCTGCCAGCGTGGGCGTGATGGCGAGCGTCACGCGGCCGCGTTCCAGCGTGGCGAGTTCGCGGAAATCGGCCGACAGCGAATCGACGTCGCGCAGCACGCGCTCGACGGTGGAAATCATCTGCTCGGCTGCTGCCGTGGGCTTGAGCGAGCGCGTGGTGCGGTCGAACAGGCGCGTGCCCAGGCCCTCTTCGAGCTGGCGGATCAGCATGCTCACGGCCGACTGCGTGACGAACAGCCGCGTGGCCGCGGCGCCGAGCTTGCGCAGCTGGTAGACCGCGAGAAAGGCACGCAGCTGGCGCATCGTAGGACTGAAGTTCGTATTCATCAGAAAAATTGAAAAATCATTCGGAATTTCTTGATTTACGAATGAATCCTGCCATCGTTCAATCCCCAATCAAAGCACCAGATTCAAGGAGAGGCCCGAATGACAGCACCCATCGCCCGCGGCATGCGCGCGTTTCGTGAGCGACGCAGGCGATTGCTGTGGACTGCAGCGGGTGCGCTTCTGGCCAGCACCGCCTTTGCGCAAGCCCCCGCCGGCGATGCCTTCCCCACCAAGCCGATCCGCATGGTCGTGACCTTCCCGCCCGGCGGCAGCGCCGACGGCGTGGTGCGCATGCTGGTGCCGCGCCTGAACGAGAAGCTGGGCCAGCAGGTGGTGGTCGACAACCGCCCCGGCGCGGGCGGCAACGTGGGGCTCACGCTGGTGGCCAAGGCGCCGGGCGACGGCTACACGCTGGGCGTGGGCGCGGCGGGCGCGCTGGCGGCCAACGTGAGCCTGTACCCGCAGATGCCTTTCGATCCGCAGAAAGACCTCAAGCCCGTGGGCATGCTGGCGGCCATTCCCTTCGTGCTGGTCGGCCATCCCTCGGTGGCCGCGAAGACGCAGCGTGAACTCATCGCGCTGGCCAAGGCGAAGCCGGGCACGCTGTCGATCGGCCACGGCGGCAACGGCACGGCCATGCACCTGTCGGCGGCGCTGTTCAACCAGATGGCGGGCACGCGGCTGGTCGAGGTGCCCTACCGCGGCTCGGGCCCGGCGGCGCTCGACGTGCTCGGAGGGCAGATCCCGCTCGCGGTGGTCGACCTGCCGTCGTCGCTGCAGCAGATCCGCGCCGGCAAGCTGATCGCCTTTGCCGTGACCAGCCCGCAGCGCCTGCCGATGCTGCCCGAGGTGCCGACGGTGGCCGAGGCCGGCCTGCCGGGCTACGACTCGACCGGCTGGTTCGGCGTGGTCGCACCGGCCGGCACGCCGGCGCCGGTGGTGGCGCGGCTCAATGCCGAACTCAACGCCGCACTCGGCGACGAGCAGGTGAAGACCGCGATGCGCGCGCTCGGCGTGGAGCCCTCGCCGGGCTCGGTCGAGGCCTTCGACAGCTACATCCGCGCCGAGACGAAGAAGTGGGCCCAGGTGATCCAGGACGCCCACATCAAGCTCGACTGAACGACAGACAAGCCCACAGAGAGACATGACGACGACCGCCGACACCTCGATGCAAGCCGACGTGCTGATCGTCGGCGCCGGCCCCGTGGGCCTCACGCTGGCGATGGACCTGGCCTCGCGCGGCGTGACCGTGATCCTGTGCGAGACGCGCCGCTTTGCCGAGCCGCCGAACGTGAAATGCAACCACGTCGCCTCGCGCACCATGGAGCAGTTCCGCCGCCTGGGCGTGGCGCAGCAGCTGCGCGATGCGGGGCTGCCGGCCGACCATCCGAACGACGTGGTGTTCCGCACCTCGGTGACGGGCACCGAGCTCACGCGCATTCCGATTCCGTGCCGGCGCGACCGCTACACCGAGACCGAGGGCCCCGATGCGTGGTGGCCCACGCCGGAGCCGCCGCACCGCATCAACCAGATCTACCTCGAGCCGATTCTGCTGAAGCACACGGCCGCGCTGCCGGGCGTGACGCTGCTCAACCGCACGCAGTTCGAGCGCTTCACGCAAGACGCCGGCGGCGTGAGCGCCACCGTCACCGACATGGACAGCGGCGCCACGCGCAGCATCCGCTGCCGCTACATGGTCGGCTGCGACGGTGGCAGCTCGCCGGTGCGCAAGCAGATCGGCGCCAAGCTCGAAGGCACGGCCGTCATCCAGCGCGTGCAGTCGACCTTCATTCGTGCGCCGCAGCTGCGCGAGCTGATTCCGGGCAAGCCCGCGTGGTCGTACTACGCGATGAACCCGCGCCGCTGCGGCACGATGTTCGCCATCGACGGCCACGAGACCTGGCTGGTGCACAACCACCTGAACGCCGAAGAGCCCGAGTTCGATTCGGTCGATCGCGACACCTCGATCCGCGACATCCTGGGCGTGGGGCCCGACTTCCCCTACGACATCATCAGCAAGGAAGACTGGATCGGCCGGCGCCTCGTGGCCACGCGCTTCCGCGAGGGCCGCGTGTTCCTCGCGGGCGACGCCGCGCACCTGTGGGTGCCCTACGCGGGCTACGGCATGAACGCCGGCATTGCCGACGCGCTCAACCTCTCGTGGCTGCTGGGCGCCTGCGTGCAGGGCTGGGCCGACGAGGCCATCCTCGATGCCTACGAGGCCGAGCGGTTGCCGATCACCGAGCAGGTGTCGCAATTCGCGATGGACCATGCGCAGAAGATGATTCGTGCCCGCCGCGCCGTGCCGCCCGACATCGAGGCACCCGGCCCCGCAGGCGATGCACAGCGCGCCGAAATCGGCCGCGAGGCCTATGCCCTCAACGTGCAGCAGTTCTGCTGCGGCGGGCTCAACTTCGGCTACTTCTACACCGGCTCGCCGATCATCGTGCCCGACGGCGAGCACCGCGCACCGCCGTACTCGATGGGCGAGTTCACGCCCTCCACCGTGCCCGGCTGCCGCGCACCGCACTTCTGGCTGGCCGACGGTCGCTCGCTGTACGACGCCTTCGGCCCGGGCTACACGCTGCTGCGCTTCGACCGCAGCGTGGACGTGCGCCCGCTGGAGCGCGCCGCCGCCGCGTACCGCATGCCGCTCACGGTGCTCGACATCGAGACCGCGAGCCTGCCCAAGGCCTACGCGCACCGCCTCGTGATGTGCCGCGCCGACCAGCACATCGCGTGGCGCGGCGCGCACCTGCCGGCGGATGTGTATGACCTGGTGGCCACCTTGCGCGGCGAATCGCGGCGCGAACGTGGACGCCGTCGCGCGCTGGCCTGGGAAGGCGTGCTGGCTTAACGCTGGCGCCGCGCGACCGCGCGCGCCGCCAGCCAGGCGGCGACTGCGGGGGCCAGCGCGAAGACCGTGAACAACCAGATCGCGGCGGAGCGCGCACCATCGACACCGCCCGGCACTGTGAGCCCCGCCGCATTCGCCACCAGCCCCGCCACGGCCGCGCCGACCGCCATGCCGTAGAGCTGCACGGTGGTGATCGATGCGGACGCCAATCCTTCTTCACCGCGCGGCGCGAGTGCCATCACGCGCGTCAGCAGATGCGGCCAGCCGATGCCCACACCGAAGCCCACGGCCGCCAGCGCAAGGGCCACGAGCGTGGTCTCGACAGGGGCGCCGAGCGCCCCCGGCGTCGGCAGCAGCCACGCGAGCGCCAGCAGGCCTGCCGTGCAGACCACCGGCCCGGCGCGCAGCATGCGGTCGGCGCCCACACCGTTGCGGCCCGACGAGAGCAGCGAGCCGATGCTCCAGCCGCCCGCCATCGCCGCCGTGAGGTAGCCCGCCATGAGCGGCGTGTGGCCGTGCAGCAGCTGCAAAAAGTAGGGCACGAAGATCTCGGTGGTGGTGCCGATGAGCAGCAGCGCCACGCTCGCGTAGATGGCGCCCAGCGGCGTGCCGAGGGCATAGGCGCCAGTCGGCAACAGGCGCACGGCGCCGGCGCGGCGGTCGATGCGGGTGGCGGCGAAACCGATCGCCAGGCCCAGCGCCACGCCCACGGCCTGCCCCACGAGGCCGGGCCAGAAGCCGCTGACCGCGATCACCAGCACCGACAGCGCCAGCAGCGCGATCTGCGGCGCCGGCACGCGCGGCAGCTGTGCCGGCCGGTCATGCCGGATACCGGCCGCGGGCCGCAGCTGCACCGTCACCAAGAGGGCCTGCGCCGCCGCGACCGGCAGCAGCGCCCAGAAGGCCCAGCGCCAATGGCCGGCCTGCGCGAACAATCCGCCCACGGCCGGCCCGCACAGCGTGGCCACGCCCCACATGCCCGACACCAGCGCCACCGCGCGCGGCCACAGCCGGGGTTCGAACACGCGCTGGATCAGCCCGTAGCTCAGTGCCCCCAGCAAGCCGCCGCCCAGGCCCTGCACCGTGCGCCCCGCGAGCAGCCACGGCATGGCCGGCGCCAGCGCGCAGCCCACCGAGCCGGCCGTGAACACGGCCAGCGCCGTGAGGCAGGCGCCGCGCGGCCCGCGCGCGGCCAGCAGCCGCACCGACAGCGTGGCGCCGAGGATCGAGCCGACCACGAACAGGGTCGTGCTCCAGGCGTACCAGTCGAGCCCGCCGATCTCGCGCACCACCGAGGGCAGCACGGTGGTCACGATGTGGACGTTGACCGCGTGCAGCGCGACGCCGCCGGTCAGCGCCAGCGCGCGCCAGCCGTTGCGCCCGCTGAACAGCTCGCGCCAGGCGGCGGTGGGCGGCGGCACGCCAACGGCGGCGGCATCGAGGGAAGAGGAGGAGGACGACATGAGAACGAAGGGGAACACCAAAGGAGCCTGGATACTAGGCGGCGCCCCTCAATTAAACAAGCTATCTCTTTGATAAATAGAAACTTCGGCGCGCAGCCGTCGCACAGGATGCGCGACACTTCGAAACCGATGCACGCTGCTTCTTCTTCCTCTCCTTCTTCGATGGATTCCTCTCCCGCCACCGGCGCCCTGCCCCGTCCCCCGATGCGTCGCCCCACCCTGCACTTCCTGCTCTCGCACCCCGCGCACTTCATCGCGCTGGGCTTCGGCTCGGGGCTGTCGCCCTTCGCGCCCGGCACCGTGGGCACGCTGTGGGCCTGGGCCGCCTTCGTGGTGATGCAGCTGTGGTTCACGCCGGCGACCATCGGCTGGATCATCCTCGCCGGCCTGCCGATCGGCTGGTGGGCCTGCACGGTGGCCGCGCGGAACATGAACGTGTCCGACCCCGGCGCCATCGTGTGGGACGAAATCGTCGCCTTCTGGCTCGTGCTCTGGCTGGTGACGCCGGCCGGCCTGTGGGCGCAGGTCGTGGCCTTTGCGCTGTTCCGTTATTTCGACGCCGCCAAGCCCGGCCCGGTGGGCTGGGCCGATGCCGTCTTCAAGCCCCGCGACCCCGCGCGCGTGCAGTGGTGGCGCGCCGGCTTCGGCATTCTTCTGGACGACCTGGTGGCGGCCTTCTGCACGCTGCTGGTCATTGCGCTGTGGCGCGCATGGTGAACCCGATGGAACCTTCCACTTCCTCCGACACTTCCGCGCTGGCCGAACAGGATGTCCCCGCGCTCGTCGCGACGCTGGCCGAGCGGCTGCAGGCCCTGGGCTGGATGATGGCCACCGCCGAAAGCTGCACCGGCGGCCTGATCGCCGGCGCCTGCACCGACCTCGCGGGCTCCAGTGTGTGGTTCGAGCGCGGCTTCGTCACGTATTCGAACGCCGCCAAGACCGAGATGCTGGGCGTGGACGCCGCGCTGATCGACGCCCACGGCGCGGTCAGCGAGCCCGTGGCGCGCGCGATGGCCGAGGGCGCCATTGCCCGCGGCGCACCGGCGCGCGCGGCCGTTGCCGTGACCGGCGTGGCCGGTCCCACAGGCGGCTCACCCGACAAGCCTGTGGGCACCGTGTGGTTCGGCTGGTCGGTCGACGGGCAGGTGCGCACCGAGCGCCGCCGCTTCGACGGCGACCGGGCCACGGTGCGCGCGGCCACGGTGCACTACGCGCTGCAGACGCTGATCCAGCTGCTGCCGCGCTGATCGCCTTTCAAGCCTGCATGAAATCGCCGACCGGCCGACGCGGCGCCGGCGGCACTGGCGCTGTCGGAAAGCCCAGGCGGCACATCATCTGCACCGTCGGGCTGCGCGCATGGCGCGACGGCGCGGTGCCGATCAGCATGTCGTGCACCGCTGCGTAGTGCGGCGCCATCTCCGCAAACTCCTCGAGCGGCTGGCTCATGGGCTGCATGCCCAGGCCCAGGTCGGTGGCGCGCAGCTGCTGGCGCACGTACGCGCGGCCCGCGGCGATCTGCTCGCTGTGGCTGTTGCCGCCGGTGCTGATCCAGACGAAGCCCATCGCGGTGTGCGCCTGGTCCTCGAACATCTGCAGCGTCTGCCGGAACGACAGGCTGTCTTCGGCGGCCGGCGCCTCGCGGTCGAAACGCCCCAGCGCAACCGCCATGCGCAGCGCCGGGTCGTTGAGCGAGAAGCCGTCGCGGTGCGCCAGGATTTCCTGCGGGCCCACGCGCAGCATGCGCAGGTTTTCGCGCGCCGTGTGGGGCGTGACCAGCTCCACGCGCGCCGCCGCCGCGCACAGCTTGCGCAGCGGCAGCACGCGGGCCATGTCGACCGTGCCGGCCGATTGCACGCGCCCGCCCGAGGCCGACGCCACGGCCGCGGTGAGCCCCTGCAGCATGTCGGCCGACACCGCGCGGCCGGTGTCGAAGCGCTGCTTGGGCGTGCGCCGGCGCAGCACCTGCGCGAACAGCGGATCGGACGTGCCGCCGCGCGACAGTGTGAGGCGCGCCACCGGCAGGTGCGGCCACTGCCGCGGTTCGCCCATCAGCTCGCCCTGCGGCCACAGCTGCACGCGCACCTGCACGCCCTGCTGGGCCAGCGCCATCACCAGCAGCTCGATGAACGCGCCGTGGCCGATCATGAGCTGGCGGCCGAAGGGGTCGGTGGCGGGCTGCACGCGTTCGCGGTCGGTGTACAGCACGATGGCCTCGGGCTCGCGCAGGTCGACGAGCCAGGGCTGGCCGTTGTAGGCCGTGGGCGCGGTGACGGCATAGGCGACGGCACGCTTGCGCACATCGGGCTCGTCGCCGGGGCCGTTCCAGATCTCGAAGGCGGCGGCCGGCACGTCGGCGTGGAGCCACCAGGTGGCCAGGGCCGCCGCGCCCGCCGCCACCGCGAGGCCGCCTCCCAGCAGGCGCACGAAATCTCTGCGTTCTCTCATGGACTCGATGGGTTGAAAGCATCGGGCGCGTGACACACGGCCTGCCCGTGGCCGATTGCAGCACCGCCCTGCGCGGCGCCACGTGGCCCCCTGTCGTTTCCGACAGGGGTGGGTCGGTTCAGGGATCAGTTCAAGGGACGAGCAGGCCCAGCGCCAGCGCCCGCGCGCAGGTGGCGGTGCGGCCCTGCGTGTCGAGCTTGCGGGCAGCGCCCACGAGGTGGAAGTACACGGTGCGCTCGCTGATGTGCAGGATCTCGGAGATTTCCCAGGTCGACTTGCCCACGGCCACCCAGTGCAGCACCTCGCGCTGGCGCGCACTCAGCACCGGCACCTTCGCGTCGCCCTGCAGCCGGCGCACGGTCGAATGCAGGCAGGAGGCAAAGTAGTTCATCGGCGCCAACGTCGCACGCAGTTCACGCAGGTCGGCGGTCGCGTCGGTGGTCAGGGTCATGAAGGCCCAGTCGATGCCGGGCGTCCACAGCGGCACGGTCAGCCCCGCCTTGAGCCCGTGCTCGCCGGCGCTGCGCAACAAGCCGCGGGCGCGCTGCCCGATGTCGGCACGCGTGTGGCTCACCTGCCCGAGCCAGCTCCAGGCGGTGGCCGGCATGCCGGCGCGCACATGCTGCACGCGGGCGTCGGCCTGTTCGCCGGCACTGCTGCGCAGCGACTCGTAGCGACTGCGGGCCCAGTCGGCGGGCAGGTCGTGGAAGAACAGCAGCGCGTCCTGCGCGGGCGCGTCGGCGCGGGGCGCGGGCACCGGGCGCTTGAGCACGTAGGCGCCGTGGTTGAAGCCCATCGCCCGCATCGCGCGGCGGTTGACCTGCGCGACCTCCTCGAGCGTGCGGGCGGCCATGACAGCCTCGACGAACTGCCAGTCGTTGATCACCTCGGCCATGGATACGTCCCCTTGCGTTGCGTGCGGCGGGCGGAGCGACTGTGGTTCTATTTTCTTGGCCCGCCAGGGCGCCAGCCCTTCGCGGACCGGCATCGGGGCGCATGTTAATGCGGGACGCCCCGAATCACCCCTGCGCTTCCTTGCGCGCCGCATCCGCGCGATGATCCGATACCACCCACCCCGAGGCCCCATGACCGCAGCCACCCATGCCCCGACCATCGAGCGCTTCTACAGCGCGTTCTCGCAACTCGACGCCGCCACCATGGCCGCCTGCTACGCACCCGACGCGGTGTTCGACGACGAGGCCTTTTCGCTGCGCGGCCAGCGCGAGATCGGCGGCATGTGGCGCATGCTCTGCGACGCCACGAAGGCCAAGGGCGCCGACGTGTGGCGCCTGAGCTGGCGCGACGTGCAGGCCGACGGCCGCACGGGCAGCGCCCACTGGGACGCCCACTACCGCTTCAGCGCCACCGGCCGGCTGGTCGACAACAGCATCGACGCGCGCTTCACCTTCACGCCCGACGGCCTGATCGCCACGCACCGAGACCGCTTTCCGTTCTGGACCTGGTCGCGCCAGGCGCTGGGCACGCCGGGCCTGCTGCTGGGCTGGACGCCGATGCTGCGCAACAAGGTGCGCGCCACGGCGGCCGCCAACCTCGCTACTTTTCTTGCACGCCAACCCGCATGACCACTTCTTCGACCGCACTCACCTTCACCAACAACGAAGCGCAGCACCGCTACGAGGCTGCGCTCGACGGCAAGCTCGCGGCCTATGCCGAGTACAACCTGCTGACCGACGCGATCCTGTTCACGCACACCGAGGTGCTGCCCGAGCATGAAGGCAAGGGCGTGGGCTCGGGCATTGCGAGGCACGTGCTCGACGAGGCGCGCGCCAACGGGCGGCATGTGATTCCGGTGTGCCAGTTCATCGCGGGCTACATCCGCAAGCACCGCGAGTACGCCGACCTGGTCCGGCCGGACATTCAACGCGCCTTCAAGATCTGACGGCGTTCGCCTTCGGCGCGGGCAGCCACGCGAAGGCCGCAATGCCGATCACCAGCAGCGCGGCAATGACCGCCAGCACGGCGGTCAGCGGATCGCCGCCGTGCGCCGCGGCCACCGAGGCCGCCACGCCCGTGCCCCACTGCATGAACGCAACGCCGAGGAACATCGCCATGGTGAAGACGGCCATCGCGCGGCCCGTGAGCGCGGCCGGGTAGGCCACGCGCACGTCGGCGTACTGCCAGACGATGAAGCCCGAGAGCACGCCGATGAGCACCATGCCCGCGATATCGAGCCACGCGGAATGCACCACGGCGATGAGCGCGAACAGGCCGGCGTAGACAAGGCCGCAGGCCACGATCCAGCGGCGGCGCGCGGGGCCGTCGCGGTCGAAGCGGCCGAACAGCGGCGCGCCGAACAGCGAGATCACCGACACCCCGAGCGCGACGTTGCCGCTTTGCACCAGCGAGTAGCCGTGGCGTTCCATCATCAGCGGGCCGAGCCACAGCCCGCGCAGCGAAATGAAGGCCGCATACGTCACCGCGCCCAGCACCATGATGCCGAGCGTGTGCGGCATGGCGAACAGCGCGCCGAACTGGCGCACGGCGGCGGGAATCGACTCTTTCTGCTGCGGCATGGCCGACGCGGGTTCGTGCACCCAGCGCCAGATCGCGAGCCAGGCCAATGCAGACGCCAGGGCGAGCACCAGGAAGCCCGCGCGCCACGAGTACGCCTGCACCAGCCACGCGAGTGGCGTGCCGGTGGCCAGCATGCCCAGGCCGCCGATGGCCAGCACCATGCCCGACACGGTGGCGAAACGCGCTGCAGGAAAGTACCGCGCGATGAACACGGTGCACACCAGGAAGGCCGGTGCGCAGCCGATGCCGATGAGTGCCTGTCCGGCCACGAGCACGAGGTAGCTCGACGACATCGCCGACAGCAGCGCGCCTGCGATCGCCACGGGGAACGCCACGAGCACGGTGCGGCGCACGCCGTGCAGATCGATGCCGATGCCCATGAAGAGCTGCATCGCGCCGAACGCAAAGTGAAAAGCCCCCGAGAAGATGCCGAGGGCTTGGGCCGAAAGGTGAAAGTCCGCTTGAAGCGGGCTTGCCATGATCGCGCCGACGGTGCGGAAGGCTTGGCTCAGCGCGACCCCTGCGCAGAGCGCGAGGACCATGACCCAGGCCGCCTGCGACGTCAGGGGTTGCGCGGCAGAGCGCTGCGCCGGCGCGACGGCACTCATTGGACAACCTCCGTGCTTCGCACTGCGGTGCGAGCTTGCTTGGGGCGGCCCGGCGCGGCGCTCATGCCCCGTGGCACTTCTTGTATTTTTTTCCACTGCCGCAAGGGCACGGGTCGTTGCGGCCGGGTTCGGCTTCCTTGCGGATCGTCTCGACCTTCGGGCCCAGGCTCTTCCAGAGCTGGCGCAGGTCGTACACCGCCCAGATCGCGGCGCCGAAATCGTCCAGGCGCTGCTGGCTCACGCTCGGGGGGCCGTTCTCGTCGTACATCGACAGGGTGGGCTTGGCGGTGTCGTCCTCGGTCAGCGCGACGAGGTTGTCGAGCGCGTCGTCGAGCATCTGCGCGGCTTCCTTGTCGCGCGGAGCGGCCCAGTCTTCGGGCCAGTTTTCGACCGCGTACATGAAGCCAAGCGCCCAGACCTGGGCGAACGAGGGAATCTCTTCGCCGGCCATTTCCGCGCGTTCTTCCTCGGGCAGCGAGGCAATGGCGCCGCGCGTGTCGAGCACCTCGGGCTGCCAGCTGCGCTCGTCTTCGAGCGATTCGACCGGGGCGTCGAGGCCTTCCTCGATCTCGCGCCAGCGGCGCTTCCAGTTCCAGACGAACTCCATGTGCTGGGCGGGCACGAAGTTGTCGCCCAGCAGCACGGGCCAGTATTCGGTGGGGTCGATGGGGCGGCGCGTGCAGATCAGCGCGGCCATGAAGCCTTCGCAGAACTCCCACTGGGGAATTTCCTCGTCGTGCTCGCGCATGGCGTCGAGCGCGGTGTCGAGGGCGTCGAAGTCGTCGGGGCCCAGGGCTTTGGGGGCGGTGTCAGGGGTATCGGGGGTGTCTGGAGTGGTCGTCATGGCAAGCGTCATGGCAGGTTGGGAGCAGCCCTCTATGATGCAGCAGGCTCCTGCCGACATCTGATGACTATGCCCACGATTATTCCGTTTCCCGCACGCTACAGCGCGTTCGCCCTGTGTGTGCTCGGTCTGGTGGCCTGCCTGGCGATGGTTCTGGCCTCGCCGCACCTGTGGCTCGCCTGGGCTGGGGTGGCCGTTTTTGCGGTGCTCACGGGCACCGGCGTGCACGACCTGCGCCAGCCGCGCCACGCCATTCTGCGCAACTACCCGGTCATCGGGCACCTGCGCTTTCTGCTCGAATTCATCCGCCCCGAGATCCGCCAGTACTTCATCGAAAGCGACGCCGAGGCCGCGCCGTTCTCGCGCGCCCAGCGCTCGCTGGTGTACCAGCGCGCCAAGGGCGAGCCCGACAACCGGCCCTTCGGCACGCAGCTGAACGTGTCGGCCGCGGGCTACGAGTGGATCAACCACTCGATGCAGCCCACCAAGCTGGCGAACCATGATTTCCGCATCGTGATCGGCGGCACGCCGCAGTCGGCCGATGCGAACCTGGCGCAGGTCTGCACGCAGCCGTACAGCGCAAGCGTGTTCAACATCTCGGCCATGAGCTTCGGCGCCTTGTCGGCCAACGCCATCCTCGCGCTCAACCAGGGCGCCAAGATGGGCGGCTTTGCGCACGACACGGGCGAGGGCTCGATCTCGCAGCACCACCGCGTACACGGCGGCGACCTGATCTGGGAAATCGGCTCGGGCTACTTCGGCTGCCGCAACGACGACGGCACGTTCAACGCCGAGCGCTTCGCCGCCAACGCGCGCGACCCGCAGGTGAAGATGATCGAGATCAAGCTGAGCCAGGGCGCCAAGCCGGGGCACGGCGGCGTGCTGCCTGCGCCCAAGGTCACGGCCGAGATCGCGGCGGCGCGCGGCGTGCCGGTGGGCGTGGACTGCATCTCGCCCGCGTCGCACAGCGCGTTCTCCACGCCGACCGAGATGATGCATTTCATCGCGAAGCTGCGCGAGCTGTCGGGCGGCAAGCCGACCGGCTTCAAGTTCTGCCTGGGCCACCCGTGGGAATGGTTCGGCATCGTCAAGGCGATGCAGGCCACGGGCATCACGCCCGACTTCATCGTGGTCGACGGCGCCGAGGGCGGCACGGGCGCGGCACCGGTCGAGTTCAGCGACCACGTGGGCGCGCCGCTGCAGGAAGGCCTGCTGCTGGTGCACAACACGCTGATCGGCGTGAACCTGCGGCATCGCATCAAGATCGGCTGCGCCGCCAAGGTGATCACCGCCTTCGACGTGGCCCGCATGATGGCGCTGGGCGCCGACTGGTGCAACGCTGCGCGCGGTTTCATGATGGCGCTGGGCTGCATCCAGGCCCAGAGCTGCCACACCGGCCACTGCCCCACCGGCGTGACCACCCAGGACCCGGTGCGCCAGCAAGCGCTGGTGGTGCCGACCAAGGCCGACCGCGTGCGCAACTTTCACCGCAGCACGCTGCATGCGCTGCAGGAGCTGGTGCAGGCCGCGGGCCTGGACCATCCGCAGCAGATCACCGCGCACCACATCGTGCGCCGCATCTCCGACACCGAGGTGCGCCTGTTGAGCAACCTGGTGATGCAGGTGCAGCCCGGCGCGCTGCTCGGGCCGCTCGACAACCAGCACACCGTGTTCCGCACCTACTGGCCGCTGGCCAGTGCACAGAGTTTCCAGCCCCTGACGCAGGGCCCGCACGGGCTGCTGGCGCCGGGCTTCGCCATGGCCGCATGAATCCACTGAGACGAGGAGGCGCCGCGACGCGCCTGTACAGCCAACGGGGCGCCGCATCGGCGCCCGCGCCGCTCGACGACGCCCCGGGCTCGGCCCCATCGGCGCCCGGCGACTACGCCGAGTTCCTGCGCGTCACGCTGCCCAAGCAGGCCAAGAACGTGGCCAGCCACCGTTTCGGCAGCGAGCGCGTCTGGCTCAAGAAGGCCGGCCCGCGCCACGGCAAATGGGGCTATCGCGTGATGGCGCTGGCCGCGCGGCTCGCCGGGCTCGACGTGATCAAGCCCGTGCCCAACCCGGGCGGCGAAGCCGCCATCGCCACCGAGGCCCGCCGCCTGAAGCAACTGGCCGCCGCCGGTTTGCGCGTGCCCGTGGTGCTGGCGCAGCAGGCCGATGGCCTGTTGATTTCCGACCTCGGCGCCAGCGGCCGTGCCACCGTGGTGCTGCAGGAGCGCATCGACCAGGCCGCCGCCGCCGGCCCGGCCGCCCTGCTCGCCGTGTGGCGCGAGGGCCTGGCCGCCATCGCCGCCGTGCACCTGTGCGGCCAGCACCTGAGCCAGGCCTTCGACCGCAACCTCGTGCAGTGCCCCGACGGCGTGATCGGCTACATCGATTTCGAGGACGACCCCTCCGAGGTCATGACCCTGGCCGAATGCCAGGCCCGCGACTGGCTGAGCTACCTGCACTCCACGGCCATGATGCTCGAGGCCGCCGCGCCGCAGGCGGCAGGCCAGCACTGGCATGCCGCGCTGAACGGCGTGAACGAGGAAGTGCGCGAGCGCATCGCAAACGCGGCGCGGCGCATGAAATGGGCGCAGAAGCTGCCGGCCAGCCGGCGGTGGGGGCGGGATACGCAGCGCGTGCGGGCCGTCGCACGGTTGCTGGGCCAGTGGTACGAGGTGAACAAGGCCTGAGACGGATCGGCGTGGCCTATGCCAGCGCCGACCGCACCGCCACGCCCCGCAGCGCCAGCCGCTTCTTCATCGACAGCACCGCCTTGTCCTTGCTGTACAGCTGCGCCCCGTGCGCCACGGACAAATCGATGAACACCTGGTCGTCCGGATCGCTGCACACGCAGGGCGCACGCGCCGGCACCTCGGTCACCAGCTGCACGCGGGCATCGAAATCGGCGAGCACGACAGGGATCGTCAGTTCGCGCTGCGCCATGCGCCGGGCGATCAGCGGGTAGCCCAGCACGCGCTCCAGTTCGCTGCGCATCGCGGGCGTGGCCAGCCAGCGCAGCGCGCCGCGCGCGAGGTCGTCGACCAGCGGCGCCCAGGCCGGGTCTTCAAAGACCAGCAGGTCGAGGGCGATGTTGGTGTCGATGACGACGAGGTCGGGGGCTGGCAAGGTCATGGGTCGCGTGAAAACTGTCTGTCTGTCTATCTCTATCGCCGATGTTGCACCATGCGGCGCCCGGGCCTCTAGCGCCCTGACGGCATCGCCAGCACCTTCGTGTCGGCGACGAGCCGCGTGTAAGCAAAGTCGGTGAAGGCCTTGATCCGCGCGACCTCCTTCAGGTCGGGATGCGTCAGCACCCAGACCTGCGTGTCGAGCGCCTCCCTCGGCGGCTCGACCTGCACCAACTCGTCTTCCGCATCGGCCAGCATGCACAGGAGCATGCCCAGGCCCAGGCCGCGCTTCACGAGCTGCGTCATGCCGACGAGGCTGTCGACGCGCGCCGCGATCCGCGCCGGCGGCACCTGCGCGCGCAACCACTTCGCCTGCATCAGGTGCGACAAACCTTCGTCGGGCGCGACCCAATCGTGCGCAGCGAGCGGGGTCTTCGCCGGGTGCTTCGCGAGGTAGGCCTTCGACGCGTACACCGCCGTCTGCAGGTGCCCTGCCCGGCGCCCGACGAGGTGGTCCGGCGGGGCGTTGGTCGGGCGGATCGCCACGTCGGCCTCGCGCTTGGTGAGGCTCAGGAAGAGGTTGTTCATCACCACCTGCAGCTCGATGCCCGGGTGCAGCGCGCGAAAGTCCGCCAGGATCGGCCCGAGCAGCCCGGCCATGAAGGTGTCGGTGCTGGTGATGCGGATGACGCCGGTCAGCCGCAGGTCGAGCCCCATGAGGTGGCGCTGCGCCGCGTCGATCTGCTCGCCCACGCCCTGCAGGCGCTCGCGCAGGGCCTCGCCGGCCAGCGTCATCGCGTAGCCGGCGGGCAGGCGGTCGAACAGGCGCACGGCCATGCGCGCCTCGAGCGCGCCCAGGCGCCGCAGCACGGTGGAGTGGTTGACGCCCAGCTGGCGCGCGGCGCCGGAGAGCGAGCCGGCCTGGCCCACGGCCAGGAACACGCGAAAGTCGTCCCAGTCTGTGTCCTGCATTTGTGCATACCCCGGATGCGATTTTTGCGAATGGCTTTGCAAACGTGCCGATCCTACAGTCGTCCGCAGAGGGCCGCGATTCGCCCGCCCCGCATCCACATCACACGGAGGTCGAACCCCATGGCCTGGTTGCTGCTGCTTGCCGCCGGATTGGTGGAGATCGTGATGGCCCTCGCGCTGAAGGCCGCGGCGGGCTGGGAGCGCCCCGGCGCCGGCGCGCTGGGCCTGGGCGCCGCGCTGGCGAGCATCGTGCTGCTCACCGCCGCGATGAAGACGCTGCCGGTCGGGACGGCCTACGCGATCTGGACCGGCATCGGCGCCATCGGCGTCACGCTGATCGGCATCTTCTTTTTCCAGGAAAGCGCTGCGCCGCTGCGGCTGGTGTGCATCGGGCTGATCTTCCTGGGCATTGCAGGCCTGAAGCTGCAGGCCTAGGTGGCAGCGTCTGGCGGCGCGGCCCGATTGGAGCCCCGGACCATGTCGAAGCGAAACAGCCGGCATTCGATGGGGCCGTTCCACATCGGCACGCGGCGTGACTCTTTCAGGCGCATCTGCTTGGGCAGCTTCAGATCGGGCGTAAGCACCCAGGCGGTCCAGCCCGGATAGTTTTTCTTCCAGTGGGTGGCGAGCTGCGGAAAGAAGTCACCGCCATCGCCGCCTTCACCATCACCCGGGGTCTGGGCCGCCTCGCGGGCGCCGAAGCGGGCGACGCCGCCGACCTCGATGCGCTCGCCGTACGGCGGGTTGAGCATGATCACGCCGCCTTCGGCCGGCGGCATGCGCTGCAAGGCGTCGCCGCCGCGGAACTCGATGGCGCCGGCCACGCCCGCGCGTTCGGCGTTGCGCTCGGCAAAGTCGACCATGCGGTGCGACACGTCGGAGCCGAAGACGGCGATGTCGCTCGCATGCTGCGCGTTGGCCGCTTCCTTCTGGATCGCCGCCCAGACGTGCGGCTGGAACGGCAGCAGCTTCTCGAAGCCGAAGCGCCGCAACGAGCCCGCCGCGATGCCGCTGGCGATCTGCGCGGCCTCGATGGCGATGGTGCCGCTGCCGCAGCAGGGGTCGTACAGCGGGGCCTTGGCGACCTCGCCGGTCTCGGGGTTCCACCAGCCGCTGGCGGCCAGCATGGCGGCGGCCAGGGTTTCCTTCAGCGGGGCGTCGCCCTTGTCCAGGCGCCAGCCGCGCTTGAACAGCGGCTCGCCCGAGGTGTCGATGTACAGCGTGCAGCTGTCGGTGGTCAGGTGCGCAAAGATGCGGCAGTCGGGCCACTGGGTCTCGATGCTCGGGCGCACGCCGTTCGCCTTGGCGCGGAAGCGGTCGGCCACGGCGTCCTTGATGCGCAGGGTGGCGAAGTTCAGGCTCTGCAGCGGGCTGTGCTGGGCCGTGGTCTCGATCTTGAAGGTCTGCTTGGGCGTGAACCAGATCTCCCAGGCCACGGCGTTGGCGATGGCGTACAGGTCGTTCTCGTTGCGGTACGGCGCGTGGGCCAGTTCGACCAGCACGCGCTGCGCGAGCCGGCTGTGCAGGTTGAGCTTGAGGCCGTCGCGCCAGTCGGCACGCACGCGCACGCCGCCCCGCAGCGTGAGCAAGTCTTGCCCGCTGCGGCCGGTCAGGCCATGCACCTCCTGGGCAAGGTATTCCTCGACGCCGGCGGCGCAAGGCAGGAAAAATGAGAGATCGTTCACGGAAAGTCGGCCATCGGGAAGCCCGCTAAGGGCTCCCATTGTCGCCGCGTCGCGGGGCTTCTCTATATAGTCGATTTGCCCATGACGCCCACCCCCGCCTCCGCGGCCCCTCCGGCAGACGCCCGCGACGGCGACCACCGCTTCGCGATCCAGTGCGAAGTGCTGCGCTTGTCGATCCGCCCGCTCGGGCCGGTGCTGCTGGTGCAGTACCTGCTCAACTGCGGCGTGGCGGCGCTTTTTGCCTGGCAGTTCTCGCCGGCGCGCGCGCTGGTGTGGCTGGCGCTCGTCACCGGTGTGACGGTGATGCGCGGCTTCTTTCCGCAGCGCCTGCCCGAGCCCTTCACCCCCGCCAACCTGCGCGAGGCGCAGCGCCAGCACACGCTGCGCACGGCCGTCTGGGAGCTGGCGCACGGCCTGGCGGGCGTGCTGCTGTTCAACCCCGAGCGCCCCGAACTGCAACTGCTGCTGGGCCTCATCCTCATGGGCATGACGCTGTCGTCGGCGTTCTCGGTGTCGTTCTACACGCCGGCCACGCAGCTGGCCATCACGCTGCTGCTGGCGCCGGTGATCGTCACGGGCCTGTGGCTCGGGGCGCCGGTGATGATGGCCGTCGCGGTGATCGGCATCGGCCTCACGGCAATGATGTGGAAGCTGGTGGCCGACCATTCGCGCCAGCTCGAGGAGAACATCGGACTGCGCCTGAACGAGCGCACGCTGCGCGAACAGGCGCTGGCCGGCCTGCGCGCCTCCGAGCAGGCGCAGGCCGAGCGGCTGCGCTTCTTCTCGGCGGCCAACCACGACCTGCGCCAACCGGTGATGGCCATCGGGTTGCAGGCCGAGGTGCTGCGCCAGCAGCTGCAGCACGGCACCGACAGCGCGGCGGTGCAGCACACCGTGGCCTCGCTCTCGCGCGCGCAGCAGGCGCTCGAGGCCCTGACCAACCAGCTGCTCGAAATCGGCCGCATCGAGGCCGCGGTCGATCCGCTGCGGCCGGCGGCCGTGGCGCTCGCGCCGCTGCTGCACGAGCTGGCGCGCCAGGCCGGTGCAGGCCGCATCGCGGTGCGCTGCCCTGCCGACGCCATCGCCTGGACCGACGCCGTGGCGCTGCGCCGCGTGCTCTCCAACCTGCTGGACAACGCCCTCAAGTTCACGCCGCGCGGGCGCGTGCTGCTGGCGGTGCGCTCCCGCCGCCGGCCCGCCGCAGACACCGGGCGCGCCTGGCGCGTCGAGGTGCGCGACAGCGGCATCGGCATCGCAGCCGAATCGCAGGCGCGCGTGTTCGACGACTTCGAGCAGGTCGGCAACGTGGAACGCAACCTGCAGCACGGCCACGGCCTGGGGCTGGCGATCGTGCGGCGGCTGGCGGGGCAGCTCGGCATCGAGGTCGCGCTGCGCTCGGCGCCGGGCAAGGGCTCGGTCTTCAGCTTCGAGCTGCTGGCGGCCCGGCCCGGTGCGGCGGCCACGCCGGCGCCTGCCCCCTCCGTGGCAATGGACCTGCCCGACGCGAACGCCGTGCTGCGCCCCGGCCTCGCCGTGCTCGTGGTCGAAGACAACATCGTCGTGGCCGACAGCCTCTCGGCGCTGCTGCGGCACTGGCAGGTGGCGCCGCGCGTGTACGCCAGCGCCGCCGAGGCGCTCGCGCTGGCCGACCTCGACGCGCTCGACGTCGCGCTGTGCGACATCCGCCTGCCCGGCGCGTTCAACGGCATCGCGCTGGCCGAGCGGCTGGCGCAGCGCAAGCCCACGCTGACGATCGCGCTGATCTCGGCCGACATCACCGAAGCCACGCAGCAGCTGGCCGCCACGCGCGGCTGGCACGCGCTGCGCAAGCCGGTGCAGCCGGACGACCTGCGGCGCGTGCTGCTGCGGGCCCAGCAGCAACAGCAGCCAACGCCGTCGTCGTAGCGGCCCGCGGCACGGGCCGGGCCCGCTGCGGTGTCATCGCTTCCGAGCTATGCTCCGCGCACAGGCCGCCGCCGCTCCTGCCCCGATGCCCGTCGAACCCCTTCCCGCTCCTTCCGTTGGCGCCGCCGCCCTGCGCGAGCCCCGCTACGGGCGGGTCGCGATGCTGCTGCACTGGCTGCTCGCGGCGATGATCGTCGGCTCGCTCGGCGTCGGGCTCTACATGACGGGCCTGCCCTTTTCGCCGCAGCGCCTGAAGCTCTACAGCTGGCACAAGTGGGCCGGCATCACCATCCTCCTGTTGTCGGCGCTGCGGCTGCTGTGGCGCCTCACGCACCGCCCGCCGCCGCTGCCGGCGCGGGTGCTGGCGGCCATGCCGACCTGGCAGCGGGCTGCGCACCGCATCAGCCACGCGCTGATGTACCTGCTGTTCTTCGCGGTCCCGCTGTTCGGCTGGGCCTACAGCGCGGGCATGGGCGTGCCGGTCGTGTGGTTCGGCCTGCTGCCGCTGCCCGACCTGGTGGCGGTCGACAAGGACTTCGCCGAGGCCGTGCTCAAGCCGCTGCACCAGCGCAGCGCCTACCTGCTGGCCGGCGTCACGCTGCTGCACGTGGCGGCGGCGCTCAAGCACCACTGGATCGACCGCGACGGTCTGTTGCAACGCATGTGGCCCGCGCCACGCAAGGAATCCGCCGGATGACGACGCGTCTTTGGTCCCGTCTTTTGTGGGGCGCCGCCGCCCTCCTCGGCCTCGCGCTGCAGGCCACGGCTGAGCCGATGCCGGCCACCGCGAAGCTGGTGCCCGAGAAGAGCCAGATCGCTTTCGTCAGCAAGCAGATGGGCGTGCCGGTCGAAGGCAGCTTCAAGCGTTTCGACGCGCAGGTCGCCTTCGATCCGAAGAAGCCCGAGGGCGGCTCGGTCGTGCTGCAGATCGACACCGCCAGCGCCGGCTTCGGCATCCCGATGAGCGACGCCGAGCTGCCCAAGCCGACCTGGTTCGACACCGCGCATTTCCCCCAGGCCAGCTTCCGCTCGAGCGCCATCAAGGCGCTGGGCGAGGGCCGCTTCGAGATGGCCGGCAAGCTCACCATCAAGGGCGTCAGCAAGGCCGTGACGGTGCCGGTGAGCATCACGTCGTCGGGCGGTGCCTATTCGGTCGCCACGGGCACCCTCACGATCCAACGGCTCGACTACAAGGTGGGCGACGGCGAATGGACCGACACCTCCGTGGTCGGCAACGAGGTGCAGGTGCGCTTCAAGCTGACGCTCGCGGGCCTCGGGCCGCTGTGATGACGATCCCCTTTCCCATGCATCCTTCTTCTTCCGCCATGAACAAGTTTTTCTTTGCCGCGGCCTTCTGCGCGAGCGCGGCCCTGCCGCTTGCCGCGATGGCCCAGGAATACACGGCGCCGGCGCTGGCCGCCAAGCCCGCGGGCGGGCCGGTCAAGAACGCCAGCTACGTGATCGACCCGACCCACACCTTCGTGATGTACGAGATGGGCCACTACGGCACCACCACCAACCGCGGACGCTTCAGCACCAAGGACGGCTCGGTGCAGATCGATGGCAGCGGCACCGGCGGCAAGGTCGACATCACGATGGACATCAGCTCCATCAACACCGGCGTCGATCTGCTCAACCGCCACGTGCAGAGCAAGGACTTCTTCAACGTGGCCGAATTCCCCACCGGCCGCTTCGTGGCCGAGCGCATCGACTTCAGCGGCGACAAGGTGACCGACGTGCCCGGCACGCTCACGCTCATGGGCCAGACCAAGCCGGTGACGCTGAAGGCCGTGCGCTTCAACTGCTACCTGAACCCGCTCATCAACCGCCAGGTCTGCGGCGGCGACTTCGAGGCCACCGTGCAGCGCAGCGACTGGGGCATCACCTGGGGCCTGAACTTCGGCTTCGAGAACAAGGTGAAGCTGCTGGTGCAGGTCGAAGCGGTGAACGTGCAGCCATGACGACGACGCCAGGAGCCACGCGATGATGGACACCACCCTTTCCCTGCTCGGCATCGCCGGCGCCATGGCCGTCGGCGCGATGAGCCCCGGCCCGAGCTTCGTGATGGTGGCGCGCACCGCCGTGGCCTCGCGCAGCGACGGGCTGGCCGCGGCCCTGGGCATGGGCGCTGGCGGGCTGGCGTTCTCGATCGCGGCGCTGGCCGGGCTGCAGGCGGCGTTCCTCGCGGTGCCGGGGCTGTACCTCGCGATCAAGGCCTTCGGCGGCGCCTACCTGATCTACCTGGGCTTTCGCATCTGGCGCGGCGCGCGCCAACCGCTCGCGATCACGCCCGACGCGGACGCCTCGCCCCGGAGCCAGGGCCGCAGCGGACGCACCTTCCTGCTCGGCCTGGCCACGCAGGTCAGCAACCCGAAGACGGCGGTGGTGTACGCGAGCATCTTCGCGGCCTTTTTGCCGCGCGAGGTGCCGCTGGTGCTGGCCCTCGCGGTGCCGGCGGTGATCTTCTGCATCGAGACGGGCTGGTACGCGATCGTCGCGCTGGCGCTGTCCTCGGCCGCACCGCGCGCGGCCTACCTGCGCTACAAGACCTGGATCGACCGCGCGGCCGGCGGCGTGATGGGGCTGCTGGGCCTGCGGCTCGTGTGGTCGGCCGTTCGCGGCACCTAGCCAACCAGGCCGCTACAGCAGGCTCTCGGGCGTGAGCGGCGACAGCAGCTCGAGCATGGTGCGGTCCCAGAAACCCGAGTCGGGTTCTTCGTGCAGCACGGTGGTCTTGCCACCTTCCTCACTGACCCACTCGATGCGCCGCGAGCCACCCGCCGCTGCATCGCCGCCCTCGGCAAAGCGCAGCCGGTAGGCGCCCTGCTGCTTGAGCACATCGAGCAGCTTCAAGGTCTGCTGCGCCATCTCGGGGCTGCGGATGAACAGGCCGATCTCGGTGTTGTGGATCTCGGAGCGCGGATCGAAATTCATCGAGCCGACGAAGAGGATGCGCTGGTCGATCACCGCCGACTTGGCATGCAGCCGGCCCACCGACGTGCCGAACAGACCCAGCCGCACGCTGCGCCGCGTGCGCGCGGAACTCAGCTCGTGCAGCTCCGCGCCCAGCGCGAGCATGTCGGCGCGGTAGCGGCGGTAGGCGGTGTGGACCAGCGGCTCGTCGGTGGCGGCGAGCGAGTTGGTGACCACGCTGATCTTGACGTTGCGCCCGCGGATCTCGCGCATCACCTCCAGCCCCGACGCGCCCGGAATCAGGTAGGGCGAGACCAGCGTCACCTCGCTGCGCGCGCGGCGCATCTGCTCGACCACGTTGTAGCGCACGCTGTCGACGTCGAGCAGCGGCACGCCGCCATACGACGCGGTCTTGCCGATCACGCGATCGGGCGAATCGGCGTAGGCCTCGGCGGTGGTCCAGATCAGGCCGAGCTTGCCGGCGTCGAGGTCGTCGGCCACCGGGCTGTAGCCGAGCAGGTCGTTGGGTGCAGGCTTGGGCGGCGGCGGCGTGGTGTCGGGCCCGGTGGCGGCATCGAAGCGGCGCTGCAGCTCTTCGCGCGGCAGGTCGGTGCGCACGACCGAGCCGATCGGGCGCACGTGCGGGCTGTTCCAGTACTGGTCGAACAGCACGCCCAGGCGCGGGATCAATGCGCCCGTGACGAAGGTGTCGAGATCGATGAAGTTCTGGCCCGAGGTGCGGCGGAAGTACTGGTTGCCGATGTTGCGCCCGCCCGCCACCGCCATCGCGCCGTCGGCGATGAAGAGCTTGTTGTGCATGCGGCGATTGACGCGGCTGAAATCGAACAGCGAAGCGGTGAAGCGCCTGAGCAGGCTGCCGCGCCCGGCCGGGAACGGATTGAACAGGCGCAGCTCGACGTTCGGCGTGGCAGCCAGGCCGAGCAGCAGCTCGTCTTCGCCGGACGTGTACAGGTCGTCCATCAGCAGGCGCACGCGCACGCCGCGCTGGGCCGCGTCGCGCAGGGTGCGCAGCAGGTAGCGGCCGGTCTCGTCGTTCTCGATCTGGTAGTACTGCACGTCGAGCGTGCGCTGCGCGCGGCGCGCGAGCTGCAGCCGCGTGTCGAAGGCGAAGTCGCCGCCGGGCATGAGGCGAAAGCCGCTGAGGTCGGGGTCGGGCTGCGAGGCCAGCGCGATCTTGCCGAGCGCAGTGTCGGCCGAGACGGCGATGGCCTGGGTGGGCGCGCGCGGCGCTTCGTCGGGCAGCGTGGCGCAGCCGGTGAACAGCAACACGGTTGCGATGACGACAACCCAATGCCCACAGCGCGACAGCAGGCGATGGGTCATCGTGGGCTTTCTACAGGGCCTTGCGCAGGTTGGCGGGCGCGATGCGCAGCGCCTCGCGGTACTTGGCCACGGTGCGGCGCGCGCACTCGATGCCCTGCTCCTTCAGCATCTCGGAAATCTGGCTGTCCGACAGCGGCTTCTTGATGCTCTCGGAACTCACGAACTGCTTGATGAGCGCGCGCACCGCAGTGCTCGACGCGTTGCCGCCGGTCTCGGTGCCCAGCGCCGAGCCGAAGAAGTACTTGAGCTCGACCGTGCCAAAGGGCGTCGACATGTACTTGGCCGTGGTCACGCGCGAGATGGTCGATTCGTGCAGGCCCAGTTCGTCGGCAATCTCGCGCAGCACCAGTGGGCGCATGGCCAGCTCGCCGTGCACGAAGTAGCTCTTCTGCCGCTCGACGATGGCGTTGCTCACGCGCAGGATGGTGTCGAAGCGCTGCTGGATGTTCTTGATGAACCAGCGCGCCTCCTGCAGCCGCTGCGACAGCGCCTGGCTGCCCTCGCCCTTGTGCGCCTTGAGCGCGCCGGCGTAGATGTCGTGCACGCGCAGGCGCGGCATGACCTCGGGGTTCAGCATGACGCGGAACTTGATGTTGGTGCCGCGGCCCGTCTTGGTGACGATCACGTCGGGCACGACGATGTTGCGCTCGACGTCCACGAAGCGGCGGCCCGGCTTGGGCTCCAGGCGCGCAATGATCTGCAGCGCCGAGCGCACCAGCTCTTCGTTGGTGCGCGTGAGCGTGGCCAGGCGCTTGAAGTCGCGCCGCGCGAGCAGCTCCATCGGCTGCTTGCAGATCGCGATGGCGGTCTTGCGGATGAGCGCTTCGGCCTCGGTCTCGTCTTCGTTCGCGAGCGCCTTCAGCTGGATGCTCAGGCATTCGCCGAGGTCGCGCGCGCCGACGCCGACGGGCTCCAGGCTCTGCAGCAGGCCGAGCGCCACCTGGAAGTGGTGCACCAGGTCGTCGAACTGGTCGTTGTCGTCGCCTGCCAGGCCCGAGGCCAATGCGGGCAGCGAGTCTTCGAGGTAGCCGTCGTCGTTGAGCGATTCGATCAGGAAGCGCAGCGCGGCGCAGTCGTTTTCGTTGAGCCGCAGGGTCAGCGCCTGGCGGTGCAGGAACGACTGCAGCGACTCCTGGCTGCGCGCAAGTTCGGTGGCGTCGGCACGTTCGTCGTCGCCGAGGTTGTTCTGGCGTGCGGGCGCATCGCTGCCCCACTCGCTGTCGTCGGGCGCCATCTCGACGGTGCCGTCGCCTTCCCAGTCGGGCTCGCGCTCGGTGATCTCGGCGGCGGGGCCGTCGGAGTCGGGGGTCGAGGTGGTTTCGCTCGAAGTGGTCGTCGCGCTGGAGGCCGGCACCGGGGCGAAATCGCCCTCGCCGGTGTCACCGCCATCGTCGCGCGGCACGGGCGTGTCGACAGCATCGAGCCCGAACTCCTCGCGCGCGGCTTCTTCCGCGGTGCGTTCGAGGAACGGGTTCTCGTCCAGCATCTGCTCCACCTCCTGGCTCAGTTCGAGCGTGGAAAGTTGGAGCAGGCGAATGGACTGCTGCAGCTGCGGCGTGAGCGCCAGATGCTGCGAGACGCGAAGGGACAGCCCTTGCTTCATGAGGACGCGCCCCTCCCTTACATGCGGAAGTGCTCGCCCAGGTACACCCTGCGTACCTCGGCGTTGTCGACGATCTCCGAGGGTGTGCCTTGTGCCAGCACGTGCCCGTCGCTGATGATGAACGCGTGATCGCAGATGCCCAGCGTTTCACGCACGTTGTGGTCGGTGATGAGCACGCCGATGCCGCGCTCTTTCAGGAAACTGATGATCCGCTGGATCTCGATCACGGCAATCGGGTCGATGCCGGCGAAGGGCTCGTCCAGCAGGATGAAGCGCGGCTGCGTGGCCAGCGCGCGTGCGATCTCGACGCGGCGGCGCTCGCCGCCCGACAGCGCGAGCGCAGGCGAATCGCGCAGGTGGTCCACGCGCAGGTCGGACAGCAGGTCGGCCAGTCGCTCTTCGGTGGCCTGCTTCGACAACGGCACCATGCGGCCGTTGGCGTCGGGCTCGCGCTGCAGCTCGAGCACGGCACGCACGTTTTCCTCGACCGTGAGCTTGCGGAAGATCGAGGCTTCCTGCGGCAGGTAGCTCAGGCCCATGCGCGCGCGGCGGTGAATGGGCATGTGGGCGATGGGCTCGCCGTCGATGGTGATCTCACCAGCGTCGGCGCGCACCAGCCCGACGATCATGTAGAACGAGGTGGTCTTGCCCGCGCCGTTGGGGCCGAGCAGTCCGACGACTTCGCCCTTCTGCACATCGAGCGAGACGTCTTTCACGACCGTGCGGCTGCCGTAGCTCTTCTTGAGGCCGCGCGCCACGAGGCGGCTGCCGGGGACGCCGTCGGCGGTCGTCTGGGTTCCTGCGGTTTCGATCACTTGCGCCCTTCCCCTTCGGGGCTGCCGCCCAGCGTGGTGCTCGGGCGCAGCCCCGCGCCAGGCGCGGGGGTGGGTGCCAGAGCCGCGGGCTTCTTGCCGCCGGCTGCCGGTGCGGAGCCGCCCGCCGCCGGGGCCGCGGCGGCCTTCGGCGTGAGGATGGCCTTCACGCGGCCACCGCTGCCCCCCGAGACGCCGGCGTTCGGCGGCACGAGGGAGCCGTTGACGGTGTAGGTGTCGTTGCTCTGGTCGTAGACGATCAGCGCGCCGCTGCTCTCGTCGTTGGCCGTGGCGCCCACCAGCCGGCGCATGACGGCGCGGCGGATGAACTTGACGTTGTCGGCGCGGCTGTCGTACTCGATGACTTCCGACTCGCCCTCGATCCACTCGTCGCCGGCGTTGCGCTTCTGCTTGTAATAGGCCAGCTTGCCGGGCGCCGCCGTGACCACGCCGTACTGGTAGCCCTCGGCGTCCTGGCGCACGTCCAGCCGCGCACCGCGGATGATGATCGTGCCCTTCGTGACCAGCACATTGCCGGTGAACACGCTGGTCTGTTTCAGGTCGTCGTAGCGCATCGAGTCGGACTCGATGTTCATCGGCTTGGTGCGGTCGGCGGTTTCAGCCAGGGCGCCGGAGGCGGCTCCGGCCAGCAACAGCGCGCCGAAAGCCAGGCGGCCGAGGCGACGAAGGGTGGGGAATGTGGGGATGGAGGGCAATGTCATAAAGGCACGAAACTTGCTCTGAAACATTGTATGCGTGGGACGGTGATTGCCCACCGCCGCCAATGAAAAAGCCC
>NZ_CALRZC010000071.1:0-35144 GCF_943372545.1 Variovorax sp. YR752
GCATCGGCGCCAGCGCCGGCATCGCGCTCGCACCGGAGCACGGCCGCAACCGCGAGGAACTGCTGCGCTGCGCCGACATCGCGCTGTTCGCCGCCAAGGGCGCGGGGCGCGGCCAGCACACGCTGTTCTCGCCCGAGCTGGACCGCGCCGCGCGCGATCGTGTGTCGCTGCAGGCCGAGCTGCACCGCGCGATCGAGCGGCAGGAGTTCGTCGTGCACTACCAGCCGCGCGTGCGGCCCGAGGACGGACGCATCGTCTCGGCGGAGGCGCTGGTGCGCTGGCAGCATCCCGAGCGCGGCCTGCTGTACCCCGGCGCGTTCATCGCCGTCGCCGAGGCCTGCGGCCTGATCGATCAGATCGGCCTGGCCGTGCTCGATGCCGCCTGCGCGCAGGCGGCAGCGTGGCGGCGCAGCGGCCTGGGCCTGCAGCGCATCTCCGTCAACCTCTCGCCGCGCCAGCTCGGCACTGGCGCGCTGCCGGCACGCGTGCGCGAGGCGCTCGAGCGCCACGGCCTGCCCGGCCAGTCGCTGGAGCTCGAGGTGACCGAGAGCCTGATGATGGGCGACCCGGCCGCGACCTGCAGCGAGCTGTCCGAGCTGCGCCGCATCGGCGTGACCGTCGCGCTCGACGACTTCGGCACCGGCTACTCGTCGATGTCCATCCTGCGCCAGTTGCCGATCGACGTGATGAAGATCGACCGCTCCTTCGTCGTCGGGCTGGGCGTCGACGACGGCGCGATGGCGGTGGCGCGTGCGATCGTCGCGCTGGCCCGCTCGCTGCACCTGCAACTGGTGGCCGAAGGCATCGAGACCGAGGCGCAGGCCGCCGTGCTGCGCGCCATGGGCTGCGACGAACTGCAGGGCTACCTGTTCGCGCGGCCGCTGGCGCCAGACGCGTTCGAGCAGCTCCCCGGCCTCCATGGCACGGGCGGTGCGGCCCGCCTCAGCGTGGTTCATGGCCGGCCGGGCTGAGAGGGTGTGAGCGCGTCGCGCTGAAACGATCGGATGCATTTCGGGCGCCCCGGCGCCGGCCAAGCAGGCGTAGCCTCGGCGCCTGCCTGTGTTCCCGCCCGCCCATGCACGCGCCGACCCTGCCGTTCGCCGACACGACCCAGTTCCGCCCGACCGATGCCGGCAGCACGCTGCCCGAGGCCGGCGACGTGCTGCCGCCGGGCAGCGTCATGTCGACGCTGAGCCCCTCGCTGCTGCTCGACCTGCAGCGCTTCAGCGACCAGCCCGGCGGTGCCGAACTGCTGCCGGCGATCGCGGCCAGCGTGCGCCATGCGCGGCCGCTCGCGCTGCACCTGCAGCACGGCCGTGGCGTGCTGCGGCTGTCGGTGTTCCCGCGTGACCAGCTGTTCCATTGCCCGCTCGACCTGGGCGCGCTGTCGCATGCCGACATGGCCCGGCTGCGGCTGCTGCACCTCGAGCCGGAGGGCTTGTTCGCACCCTTCGCGCCGGACGGCTCGCCAGCCAGTGCGCTGGCCTTCGGCGCGCTGGCGCCGCTGCTGTGGCGGCTGGCAATGCACGGCTCGCGCAGCGAGCTGCTGCCGGAGATCGCCGGTTCGGTGCGCTACCGCCTGGCGCCGGGCATGGCGCTGCGCGGGCTGCCGGTCGAGCGCTGCGACATGCCGCTGGTGCAGCACCTGCGCCAGGGGTCGTCGACGCTGGACGAGCTCAGCGGCTGGTCGGTGCTCGACGCGGCGCGCGTGCGGCGCCTGCTCAACGCGCTGTACCTGCAGTCCGGCCTGATCATTTCGCGCGCGTTCGCGCTGCCGCCGCAGGACGCTGCGCCCGCGCGGCCCCGGCACTGACGCGGCTGCGCGGCGCGGCCGGCCGCGCGCCGAGCTGGAGGTCGATCTCCTGCTGCCCGCGCGTGCAGAGGAACTTCTCGAAGGCCAGCGCCACCTGCGGCAGCTGCCGCGAGGCCAGGTGCATCACGTGCCAGTCGCGCTCGATCGGGTTGTCCTTCATCGGCAGCAGCGCGAGCACGCCGGCGTCGAGCTCGAGCACGCAGGTGTGCATCGACAGGAAGGCGACGCCGAAGCCGGCCGCGCACATGTGCTTGATCGCCTCGTTGCTCGACAGCTCGGAGCCGATGCGCAGCGGCAGCCCGGCGTCCTTGAACAGTCGCTCGATGGTGGAGCGCGTGCCCGAGCCGCGCTCGCGCACCAGGATGCGCTGCTCCGACAGGGCCTCCATCGTCACCGGCCGTGACCGGGCTTCCGTCATCAGCGCATGGCTCGGCGAGACGAGGAAGGCCATCGGGTGCTTGGCGAAGGCGGTCGACACCGTCTTCAGCTCGGCCGGCGGCCGGCCCATGATGGCCAGGTCGATGTCCTGGCTGGCGAGCATGCGCACGATCTCGTCGCGGTTGCCCACCTGCAGCTTGAGCTTGACCTGCGGGTGCTCGTTGGCGAAGGTCACCAGCATCGGCGGCAGCAGGTACTCGGCGGTGGTGATCGCGCCGACGCGCAGCGTGCCGGAGAACACGCCCTGCAGCGTGGCCATCTCCTCGCCGGCCTCGCGCCACAGCTCGAGGATGCGGCGCGCGTAGCCGTCGAGCATCTCGCCGGCCTCGGTCAGGCGGATGCCGCGGCCGGTGCGCTGCAGCAGCGGCGTGCGCGCCGATTCCTCCAGCGCAGCGATCTGCAGCGACACCGCCGGCTGCGTCAGGTGCATCTCGTCGGCCGCCGCCGACACGCTGCCCAGCCGCGCCACCGCGTGGAAGGTGGCGAGCTGGCGGAAGGTGGCGTTCTTGGTCAGCGGCATGGCGTGATATTAGGTAGAGCACATGAATGAGTCAAAAGATTTAATTTTTCTTATTCGATGGACCTGCCTACATTGCCCACATCCGCAACGCACCAGGAGCCTCGCGATGGGCAACATGAAGGACATGACGCAGATCACCGACGCCAAGAAGCGCTACTCCGCCGGGGTGCTCAAGTACGCGCAGATGGGCTACTGGGACAGCGACTACCAGCCGAAGGAGACCGACATCCTGGCGCTGTTCCGCATCACGCCGCAGGACGGCGTCGACCCGATCGAGGCCGGCGCCGCCGTGGCCGGCGAGTCCAGCACCGCCACCTGGACGGTGGTCTGGACCGACCGCCTGACCGCCTGCGACATGTACCGCGCCAAGTGCTACCGCGTCGAGCCGGTGCCCAACAACCCGGGCCAGTTCTTCGCCTACGTGGCCTACGACCTCAGCCTGTTCGAAGAAGGCTCGATCACCAACGTCGCCGCCTCGATCATCGGCAACGTGTTCTCGTTCAAGCCGCTGAAGGCCGCCCGCCTGGAGGACATGAAGTTCCCGGTCGCCTATGTGAAGACCTTCGCCGGCCCGCCCACCGGCATCGTCGTCGAGCGCGAGCGCCTGGACAAGTTCGGCCGCCCGCTGCTGGGCGCCACCACCAAGCCCAAGCTGGGCCTGTCGGGCCGCAACTACGGCCGCGTGGTCTACGAGGGCCTGCGCGGCGGCCTGGACTTCATGAAGGACGACGAGAACATCAACTCGCAGCCCTTCATGCACTGGCGCGACCGTTTCCTGTTCGTGATGGACGCTGTCAACAAGGCCAGCGCCGCCACCGGCGAGGTCAAGGGGTCGTACCTGAACGTCACCGCCGGCACGATGGAAGAGATGTACCGCCGCGCACAGTTCGCGAAAGACCTGGGCTCGGTGATCGTCATGGTCGACCTGGTGGTCGGCTACACCGGCATCCAGTCGCTGGCCCACTGGTGCCGCCAGAACGACATGATCCTGCACCTGCACCGCGCGGGTCACGGCACCTACACGCGGCAGAAGTCGCACGGCGTGAGCTTCCGCGTCATCGCCAAGTGGATGCGCCTGGCGGGCGTGGACCACATCCACGCCGGCACCGCGGTCGGCAAGCTCGAAGGCGACCCGATGACCGTGCAGGGCTACTACAACATCTGCCGCGACACCCACACCAAGGTCGACCTGCCGCGCGGCATCTACTTCGACCAGGACTGGGGCGCGCTGAAGAAGGTGATGCCGGTGGCCTCCGGCGGCATCCACGCCGGCCAGATGCACCAGCTGCTCGACCTGTTCGGCGACGACGTGGTGCTGCAGTTCGGCGGCGGCACGATCGGCCACCCACAGGGCATCCAGGCAGGCGCCACCGCCAACCGCGTCGCGCTGGAGGCGATGGTGCTGGCGCGCAACGAGGGCAAGAACATCGCCGAGGAAGGCCCGCAGATCCTGCGCGATGCCGCCAAGTGGTGCAAGCCGCTGGCCGCTGCGCTCGACACCTGGGGCGACATCAGCTTCAACTACACCTCGACCGACACGTCCGACTACGTGCCCACCCCGGCCGTCGCCTAAGGAGCATCACATGCGAATCACCCAAGGCACCTTCTCCTTCCTGCCCGACCTCACCGACGCGCAGATCAGCAAGCAACTCGAGTACTGCCTCGACAAGGGCTGGGCGATCGGCATCGAGTACACCGACGATCCGCACCCGCGCAACACCTTCTGGGAGATGTACGGCAACCCGATGTTCGACATCAAGGACGCCGCCGGCGTCCTCATGGAGATCAACGCCTGCCGCAAGACCTTCCCGCAGCAGTACATCCGCGTCACGGCGTTCGACTCGACGCACGGCACCGAGTCGGTGGTGATGTCCTTCATCGTCAACCGCCCGGCCAACGAGCCCGGCTTCCGCCTGATCCGCAGCGAGGAGCCCGGCCGCACGATCCGCTACAGCATCGAGAGCTACGCCGTGCAGGCCAAGCCCGAAGGCGCCAGGTACTGAGACGAACGGCCGACACGCAGTAACCACGCCGGAGGCTCGCCATGGATGCCACTTCTCCCACCAGCGCTGCGCCGCGCGCCCTGTTCGAGTCCTCGGGCGTGCAGGCGCTGCTCGACGAGCTCGACGCCGAGCTCGTCGGCTTGGCGCCGGTGAAGGGCCGCATCCGCGACATCGCCGCGCTGCTGCTGATCGACAAGCTGCGCGCCGAGCAGGGCCTGCAGTCGCAGCCGCCGACGCTGCACATGTGCTTCACCGGCAACCCCGGCACCGGCAAGACCACGGTGGCGATGCGCATGGCCGGCGTGCTCAAGCAGCTCGGCTACGTGCGCAAGGGGCACCTGGTGGCGGTCACGCGCGACGACCTGGTCGGCCAGTTCATCGGCCACACCGCGCCGAAGACCAAGGAGATCATCAAGAAGGCGATGGGCGGCGTGCTCTTCATCGACGAGGCCTACTATCTCTACAAGCCGGAGAACGAGCGCGACTACGGGCAGGAATCGATCGAGATCCTGCTGCAGGTCATGGAAAACCACCGCGACGACCTGGTGGTGATCCTGGCCGGCTACAAGGACCGGATGGACACGTTCTTTTCGAGCAACCCCGGCATGGCCTCGCGCATCGCGCACCACATCGACTTCCCGGACTACTCCGAGGCCGAGCTGATGCAGATCGCCGAGCTGATGCTGGGCAAGTTGAACTACCGCTTCGACGCGGGTGCTGTGGAAGCCTTCGGCCGCTACGTGCACCTGCGCCGCGAGCAGCCGCACTTTGCCAACGCGCGTTCGATCCGCAACGCGCTGGATCGGATCCGCCTGCGCCACGCGACCCGCCTGTTTGCCAACGACGCCTCGCTGACGCGCGATGATCTGGTCACGCTGCACGCGCAGGACATCCTGGCCAGCCGCGTCTTCACCCAAGCCAAGCAAGGAGCCCCGTCATGAACCAGACTATCTCGGAAGCGTCGCCGCGGGCCGAGCGCCGGGCCGCTCCCAAGCCGGCCCGCATCCCCTCGGGGGATCGGCCGACGTACCCGTCGGACGAGGGGCGGTCATGAGCATTGAGGCCTTGATCTTCGACGTCGACGGCACGATGGCCGACACCGAGGAGGCGCACCGCGTCGCCTTCAACCACGCCTTCGAGCGCTACAAGCTCGGCTGGAAGTGGAGCCAGGACGCCTACCGCGAACTGCTCAAGACCACCGGCGGCAAGGAACGCATCGCCGCGTACCTCGCCACCAAGACGCTGAGCAGCTCGGACCGCAAGCGGCTGACCGAACTGATTCCCGCCATCCACGCCGAGAAGACCAAGTTCTACAGCTCCTTCGTCGCCGATGGCGCGGTGCCGCTGCGCGATGGCGTGGCGCGGCTGATCGAGGAGGCGCTGACGGCCGGCTGCCGCCTGGCCATCGCCAGCACGACCACCGCCGCCAACATCGACGCGCTGCTCGGCGCGACGCTCGGGCAGCGCGGCATCGAGATGTTCAGCGTGATCGCCTGCGGCGACCAGGTGCGCGCCAAGAAGCCGGCGCCGGACATCTATCGCCTCGCGCTGCAGCACCTGGGCGTCGATGCCGACCGCGCGATCGCGTTCGAGGATTCGCACAACGGCCTGCTCGCCGCCACGCGCGCCGGGCTGCGCACGGTGGTGACGCCGACCTATTGGACCGAGGACCACGACTTCTCCGCCGCGGCCATGGTGCTGCCGAGCCTCGGCGACCCGCAGCGCCCGCTGCCGGGCGAGCCCGGCACGCTGCTGCAGGACCAGGCCTGGCTGGGCCACGCCGAACTGGTGCGGCGTGTCTGCGAGCGGCCGCTGTGCGAAGTCAGCGCGTTGTACGCCGGGGCCGCATGATGAGCGGCGCCATCCGCATCGCGCCCAGCCTGCTGTCGGCCGACTTCGCCCGGCTCGGCGAGGAGGTGCGCTCGGTGATCGCCGCCGGCGCCGACCTGATCCACTTCGACGTGATGGACAACCATTACGTGCCCAACCTGACCATCGGCCCGCTGGTCTGCCAGGCGATCAAGCCGCATGCCGTCCGCGGTGACAAGCCGGTGCCGATCGACGTGCACCTGATGGTCAAGCCGGTCGACGCGCTGGTGCCGATGTTCGCCCAGGCCGGCGCCGACATCATCAGCTTCCACCCCGAGGCGAGCGAGCATGTCGACCGCACCATCCAGCTGATCCGCTCACTGGGCGTGAAGGCCGGGCTGGTGCTCAACCCGGCGACTCCGCTGCATGTGCTCGACCACGTCATCGACCAGCTCGACCTGGTGCTGCTGATGACGGTGAACCCCGGCTTCGGCGGGCAGAGCTTCATCCCCGCCATGCTGCCGAAGATCGCCCGCGCGCGGGTGCTGGTCGACGAAGCCATGCAGCGCACCGGCCGCGCGATCTGGCTGGAGGTCGACGGTGGCGTCAAGCGCGACAACGCACGCGCCATCGCTGCGGCCGGTGCCGACACGATGGTCGCCGGCTCGGCGGTGTTCACCGGCGCGCGCGACACCGCGGCCTACGCCGGCGCGATCGAAGGCATCCGCGGCGAGGCGCTGCAGGGCGCGCGCCGCGCGATCCTGGAAACCGCATGAACGACGCGCTGCACTCGATCCGCGCGGTCGCCTTCGATCTCGACGGCACGCTGGTCGACAGCGCGCCCGATATCCAGCACGCGCTGAACGCCGCGCTGAAGAAGGACGGCCTGCAGCGCTTCGAGCTCGACCAGGTGCGCGCCTGGATCGGCGACGGCCCGGATGCGCTGATCGCCCGCGCGCTGGCCGCGCAGGGCCTGGCCGACGCGGACGAGACGCTGCGCCAGCGCCTGCGCCGCGGCTTCGACGTGGCCACGCTGGCCGCACCGCTGTCCGGTGGATCGGTCTACCCCGGCATCCTCGACCTGGTGGCCGGGTTGCACCGCATGCTGCCGATGGTCGCCATCACCAACAAGCCGACGCCGCTGGCCCGCGCGGTGCTCGACGCCGCAGGGGTGCTGCCCTTCCTCGAGGGTGTGCAGGGCGCCGACACGCCGGCGCTGCGCAAGCCCGCGCCGGCCATGCTGCTGGCTGCCTGCGAGCAACTGGCGGTGGCGCCGCAGCAGATGCTGATGGTCGGCGACAGCGCGCCCGACATGCTGTCCGCGCACGCCGCCGGCTGCCCGGCCGTGCTGGTCGGCTGGGGCTACGGCCACCAGGCGCTGCCCGGCGGGCTGGCCCCGCTGCGCATCGACGCACCCGCGCAACTGCTCACCGCGCTGCGCGCCACGCGCCGCAGCGACGCCACGATCCTCAACACCTAGGAGACCGTCATGCCCACTGGCGGAAGGCCCACACTCACCCAGTTCCTCATCGAGCAGCGCCGCGGCCACCCCGGCGCCACCGGTGACCTGAACGCGCTGATCACCGACGTCTCGCTCGCCTGCAAGGCGATCGCGCGCAAGGTCGCGCACGGCGCGCTGGCCGGCACGCATGGCAGCGCCGGCAGTGTCAACGTGCAGGGCGAGGACCAGAAGCCGCTGGACATCGAGAGCAACGAGCTGTTCCTGCGCTCGGCCGAGTGGGACGGTCACGTCGCCGGCATGGTCTCGGAAGAGATGGACGAGATGTACGTGCTGCCGCCGCAGTTCCCGCGCGGCAAGTACCTGCTGCTGTTCGACCCGCTCGACGGCTCGTCGAACATCGACGTCAACGTCTCGGTGGGCAGCATCTTCTCGGTGCTGCGCGCCGCGGTGCCGGGGCAGGACGCCAAGCCGGAGGACTTCCTTCAGCCCGGCACCGAGCAGGTCTGCGCCGGCTACGCCATCTACGGCCCGTCGACCATGCTGGTGCTGACACTGGGCAACGGCACGCATGCCTTCACGCTCGAGCCCAGCCTGGGCGAATGGGTGCTCAGCCACCGCGACCTGAAGATCCCCGAGAAGACGCGCGAGTTCGCGATCAACGCCTCGAACAGCCGCTTCTGGGAGCCGGCAGTCAAGCGCTACGTCGACGAATGCCTGGCCGGCCAGACGGGGCCGCGCGGCGTCGACTTCAACATGCGCTGGATCGCCTCGCTGGTGGCCGAGACGCACCGCATCCTGATGCGCGGCGGCGTGTTCATGTACCCGCGCGACAACAAGGACCCGAGCAAGCCCGGCCGGCTGCGCCTGCTCTACGAGGCCAACCCGATCGGCATGCTGGTCGAGCAGGCCGGCGGCAAGGCCACCACCGGGCACCGGCGCATCCTCGAGGTCAAGCCGGAGGCCATCCACCAGCGCATCGGCTTCATCTTCGGCTCGGCCGAGGAGGTCTCGCGCATCGAGACCTACCACCTCGAGGAGCCGCAGGACAGCTTCAAGTCACCGCTGTTCGGCAAGCGCGGCCTGTTCGCGACCACGGTCTGAACACGATGACATGACACCCGCGCGCGGGATCAAGGAGTACCCGTTCGCGCCAGACGAAACTATTCACTTCCGGGAACTCCCATGTCCGCCAAGCACCCCATCATCGCGATCACCGGATCGTCAGGCGCCGGCACCACCTCGGTGACGCGCACCTTCGAGAACATCTTCCGCCGCGAGAAGGTCGACGCCGCCGTCATCGAAGGCGACTCCTTCCATCGCTACGACCGCCTGACCATGCGCGCCAAGATGGCCGAGGCCGAGGCCAACGGCAACCGCAACTTCAGCCACTTCGGCCATGAGGGCAACCTGTTCGAGGAGCTCGAGGCGCTGTTCCGCGACTACGCCGAGAGCGGCACCGGCAAGAGCCGCAAGTACCTGCACGACGCCAACGAGGCCGCGCCCTACAAGCAGGAGCCCGGCACCTTCACGCCCTGGGAGAACCTGCCGAAGAGCGAGCTGATGTTCTACGAGGGCCTGCACGGCGGCGTGACCACCGACACCGTCGACATCGCCCGCTACCCCGACCTGCTGATCGGCGTGGTGCCGGTGATCAACCTGGAGTGGATCCAGAAGATCCACCGTGACAAGAGCATGCGCGGCTACTCCACCGAGGCGGTGACCGACGTGATCCTGCGCCGCATGCCCGACTACGTGAACTACATCTGCCCGCAGTTCACGCGCACGCACATCAACTTCCAGCGTGTGCCGGTGGTCGACACCTCCGACCCGTTCATCGCCCGCTCCATCCCCACGGCCGACGAGAGCCTGGTGGTGATTCGCTTCGCCAACCCGGCCGGCTTCGACTTTCCCTACCTGCTGTCGATGCTGCACGACTCGTGGATGTCGCGTGCCAACACGCTGGTGGTGCCGGGCGGCAAGATGGAACTGGCGATGCAGCTGATCTTCACGCCGATGATCCTGCGCCTGGTGGAGCGCCGCCGCAAGGCACTGGCGAACTGAACGGGGAGGGCACGAGCATGACCACGACCACCCCCTCCCTCGATCACGCGGCGCTGCGCACGCTGTGCGCCAACGCATTGCGCGTGCTGGCCATCGACGCGGTGCAGGCCGCCAACTCCGGCCACCCGGGCATGCCGATGGGCATGGCCGACATTGCCGAAGCGCTGTGGCGCCATCACCTCAAGCACGACCCGGCCGACCCGCAGTGGATCGACCGCGACCGCTTCGTCGTCTCCAATGGCCACGGCTCGATGCTGCTGTACGCGCTGCTGCACCTGTCGGGCTATGCGCTGCCGATGAGTGAACTGCGCCGCTTCCGGCAACTGCACTCGCTCACGCCCGGGCACCCCGAGCACGGCCTCACGCCCGGCGTCGAGACCACCACCGGCCCGCTCGGCCAGGGCATCACCAATGCGGTGGGCATGGCGCTGGCGGAGAAGCTGCTGGCGGCCGAGTTCAACAAGCCCGGCCATGCGGTGATCGACCACCGCACCTACGTGTTCCTCGGCGACGGCTGCCTGATGGAAGGCATCAGCCACGAGGCCTGTTCACTCGCCGGCACCTGGCGGCTGAACAAGCTGATCGCCTTCTACGACGACAACGGCATCTCCATCGACGGCGACGTCAAGGGCTGGTTCGGCGACGACACGCCGGCGCGCTTCGAGGCCTACGGCTGGACGGTGATGCGCAACGTCGACGGGCACGACCGGGCCGCGCTCGACTCGGCCATCGCCGCGGCCAAGACGGCGACGCAGCCGGTGCTGATCTGCTGCAAGACGCAGATCGGCCACGGCTCGCCGAACCGTGCCGGCACCGCCAAGGCACACGGCGAGGCGCTGGGCGCCGAGGAGATCAAGCTGACCCGCGAACAGCTCGGCTGGAGCTGGCCGGCGTTCGAGATTCCGGAGGTGGTGCGGGAGGCCTGGTCGGCGCGCGAGCGCGGCGCGCAGGCGCGGCGCGAGTGGCAGCAGCGCTTTGGCGCCTATGCCGAGGCCCACCCGGATCGCGCCCACGAGTTGCTGCGCCGCCATGCCTCGCCCTGCGCACCGAACGCGGCCGCTGACCGCGCCTTCGCACAGGCCATTGCCGACACGGAAGCAAAGCGCGCCACGGTGGCGACGCGCAAGGCCTCGCAGGAACTGCTCAACGCGGTGGCGCCGGCCATGCCCGAACTGCTCGGCGGCTCAGCCGACCTGACCGGCTCGAACCTGACCGACTGGAAGGGCCACCAACCGCTGGTGGGCGCCGGCACCGGCAACCACGTGCACTACGGCGTGCGCGAGTTCGGCATGGCGGCGATCATGAACGGCATCGCGCTGCACGGTGGCTTCCGCCCCTACGGCGGCACCTTCCTGACCTTCAGCGACTATTCGCGCAACGCGCTGCGCATGTCGGCGCTGATGAAGCTGCCGGTGGTGCACGTGTTCACGCACGACTCGATCGGCCTCGGCGAGGACGGCCCGACCCACCAGCCGGTGGAGCATGTGTCGAGCCTGCGGCTGGTTCCCGGCCTCGACGTGTGGCGTCCTGCGGATGCGACCGAGACAGCAGTGGCCTGGCGCGAATCGCTGCGGCGCAGCGACGGGCCGAGTGCGCTGGCGCTGAGCCGCCAAGGTCTGCCGCACGCGGCAGAAGCCGGGCAGGAACGGACCGACGCGATTGCCAAGGGTGGCTACGTGCTGCGCCGCCCGGCCCACGAGCAGGTGGTGCTGATCGCCACCGGCTCCGAGGTGCAGGTGGCGCTGGCCGCGGCCACGCTGCTGGGCGAGGAGGGCATCGCGGCACGCGTCGTCTCGGTGCCGTGCCTCGACGTCTTCGAGCGGCAGGGCGACGACTACCGTGCCGAGGTCATTCCGCGGCACCTGCCGCGCCTGGCGGTCGAGGCCGGCAGCAGCGGCCTGTGGTGGAAGTACGTCGGCGAGAACGGCGACGTGGTCGGCCTTGACCGCTTCGGCGAATCGGCCCCCGCCGGCGATCTGTTCCGCCTGTTCGGCATCACCGCCGAGATGGTGGCAGTGCGCGCCACGCGCCTCGTCGCCGCGGCCGCGAAGCCCGAACTGGCCACCCATTGACGAACTGAATCAGGACACCACCATGGCGATGATCTCCTTGCGACAACTGCTGGACCACGCGGCCGAACACGGCTACGGCGTGCCGGCCTTCAACGTCAACAACCTGGAGCAGATCCAGGCCATCATGCAGGCCGCGCAGAAGACCGACAGCCCGGTCATCCTGCAGGCCTCGGCCGGCGCGCGCAAGTACGCCGGCGAGCCCTTCCTGCGCAAGATGGTCGAGGCGGCGGCCGAGATGTACCCCGACATCCCGATCGTGATGCACCAGGACCATGGCGCCAGCCCGGCGGTGTGCATGCAGAGCATCCGCTCCGGCTTCACCAGCGTGATGATGGACGGCTCGCTGCGCGAGGACGCCAAGACGCCGGCGAGCTACGAGTACAACGTCGACGTGACGCGCCGCGTCTGCGAGATGGCGCATGCGATCGGTGTGTCGGTGGAAGGCGAACTCGGCTGCCTCGGTTCGCTCGAGTCGGGCCAGGCCGGCGAGGAAGACGGCGTCGGCGCCGAAGGCACGCTGACGCACGAGCAGATGCTCACCGACCCCGACCAGGCGGCCGACTTCGTCCGGCTCACCGGCGTCGACGCGCTGGCCATCGCCATCGGCACCAGCCACGGCGCCTACAAGTTCAGCCGCAAGCCGACCGGCGACATCCTCGCCATCGACCGCATCAGGCAGATCCACGCGAAGATCCCGAACACCCACCTGGTGATGCACGGCTCCTCGTCGGTGCCGCAGGAGTGGCTGGCGGTGATCCGCGAGAACGGCGGCGACATCAAGGAGACCTACGGCGTGCCGGTCGAGGAGATCCAGGAGGGCATCCGCCACGGCGTGCGCAAGATCAACATCGACACCGACATCCGCCTGGCGATGACCGGCGCGATGCGCCGCGCGATGAACAAGGACCGCGCGGAGTTCGACCCGCGCAAGTTCCTCAAGGACGCCACCGCGGCGGCGCGCGACGTCTGCATCGCGCGCTTCGAGGCCTTCGGCTGCGCCGCCCAGGCCTCGAAGATCAAGCCCGTACCGCTGGAGGCGCAGGCCAGGCTCTACGCCTGATCCAGCCTCACTCGGCGCGGATGGTGCCCGGCTGGGCCGCCACGCGCGTGCCGCTGGCGCGCAGGGCCATCATGCGCGGCGAGAGTTCCAGCGCCGGGTGGGCGTACTGGATGTCCTGCTGCTCGCGCGGCAGCAGCGCGGTCAGCGTGGTCGGGTGCAGCTTCGCCATCTGCGCCTCGTCGAGCTGGCGCACGAACTTCCAGCCCGTCGGCGTCTTCACGTAGGCGAAGCGCGTCGGCAGGTCGACGTAGACGTCCCAGTCCTTGGTCTGGACGAAGCTCTGGGCCTGGGCGGCAGCGGCGGCGGCGAGGGTCAGGAAGAGGGCGGTGAGGAAACGCTTCATGGTCGGGGTCCTTGCTCTGGCTTGCTGGAGAACGTCCAGCTGCGTCATGGCTCGGCAGTCTGGGCCGCATTGGTTTCAGGCCCGCTTCCCGCGAACAGTGGCTGCGTTTCATTGGTTGCCGCGCTTCACTCCCGCAGGGCGGCCAGTCTGGCCTGCAGTGCAGCGGCGTTGAGCACGCCGACGTGCGCGTCGACGAGACGCCCGCGGGCATCGTAGAAGAGCGTGGTCGGCAGCCCGCGCGAGCCGACGGCGGGGCCGAGCGCCGAGCGCTCGTCGAGCAGCACGTCGCGCAGCATCAGTTGCTCGCCGGCCAGGTAGGCCCGCACGGTGCCGGCACTTTCGCCCTGGTTGGCGAACAGGATCGCCACGTCGGCCTGGCGCTGCTGGGCCGCGGCGAGCACCGGCATCTCGGCGCGGCAGGGGCCGCACCAGCTCGCCCACAGGTTGACCACCGCCGGCCGGCCGGCGGCCGCGCGTGCGAGCGTGGTGGCCGACCCGGTGGCGAAATCGTTCAGCGCGATGTCGGGCAGCGTCGACGTGCGCGTCGACTGCGTGGCCAGGGTGCCGGCCGTCCAGGCCAGCGTTCCGGCCAGCAGGCCGAGGGCCAGCGGCCGGCGCAGCGCGAGCAGCTTCCAGCCACGCCAGGCCAGCCACAGTGCGCCGGCGAGCAGGCCGGCCGGGGCGTACCAGCCGCCGTCGCGCAGGTCGATCGCCGACCAGGGCGAGGCTGCATAGGCCGCGCCGTGCACGACGAGGTGCACGATGCGAGCCGCCAGCAGGCCGATCAACGTGGCGTGGAAGACGGCGTTGCCGGCGTCGTGCGCGCGTCCCGGGCCGGCCAGCCGCGAGGCGACCCAGGACGCCGCGCCGACGGCCACCAGCAGCAGCAGCGGCGCGACAGGCAGGGCGAGCGGCCCGATCGGGATGGTGAGCATGTTGGCGTGCCGGTGGGTGGGGGCGCTCAGCCCGTGCCTTCGCTGTTCAGCGCGCGTTCGAGCGCGGCGAGGTCGATGCGCGCGGCGCGCGGTGGCAGCAGCTCGATCACACCCTCGCGGCGCAGGCGGCTGACCAGGCGGCTGGCCGTCTCCACCGTCAGGTCGAGCATGGCGCCGATCTCCTCGCGCCGCGGCAGCCACACCGGCCCGCCCGGTTCGCCGAGCCGGGCCAGTCGCAGCAGCAGGTGCAGCAGGCGGCGGTGCGCCGGGCCGCTGGACAGTTCGGCCACCCAGGCTTCGGAGGCGTCGAGCGCCACCTGCCAGCGCAGCATCAGCTCGCGCGGCAGGCTGCCCTGCGCGGTGGCGAGTTGATCGACCAGGTGGCGCGGGATGCGGCACAGCTGCACCGGCGTGCAGGCGATGGCCTCGTCGGCATAGGGGCGCTGCAGCAGGGCCTCCTGGCCGATCAGGTCACCGCGGCCGGCCAGGCGCACGATGCGCCTGTCCCCGTGTGGACTGCTGCGCTCGAATCGCACGATGCCGGCGCGCACGGTGAACACCGCCGCCCCGGCCTCGCCGCGCGCGTAGACGGGCTGGTCGGGCGTGATCTCGACACTGGCAATGTGGGTGTGGATGTGGTCCAGGCCAGCGTCGTCGAGCGCGCCGAACAGCGCGCTGCCGCGCACTTCGCAGGCCGCGCAAGCCTGCGCCTGGGGATGCCGCGCATCCCGGCGGTAGAGCGGGACGATGGCCATCGCCGCGGAGGTGTGGTCGTCAGCGCGCCGGTCTGACCGTCGGCCAGCCGCGCCGCATCCACTCGCTCATGCCGCCCTCGACGAAGCGCACATGCCCGTAGCCGCGCTGGCGCAGCGCGCTCAGCGTGCGGCTGGAGCGGTTCTGCGTGTTGCAGATCAGCAGGACGGGCTTGTCGGTGGACACCGGGATCTCGCCCAGGCGCGCCGCCAGCTGGCTCATCGGCAAGAGCGTCGCGCCCGGCGCCACGCCGCGTGCATGCTCGTCGGGTTCGCGGATGTCGACCAGCACGGCGCGGCCGGCCTCGAAGGCGGCGCGGGCGCTGTCCAGGCTCACCGACAGGTCCTGCGCCGAGACCGGCACGGCGCACGCGGCAAGCAACAGCGCCAGCAGGTGGCGCCGGACCGGGACGAAGCAGGCAGAGGCAAAGAGGCGGGGCAGGAACATGGCAGGCTGGGCTCCAATATCAGCGCACAATGATATTGGAGGTCGAGCGTGCCTGCATACTGATCGCGTGAAGTCCCCATTTCGCCACATCGCCGTGGTCGGCGCAGGCGCCGTCGGCAGCTACTACGGCGCCTTGCTCGCAGCCGCCGGCCACCGCGTGACGCTGATCGGCCGCGAGGCCCATGTGCGCGCCATCGCTGCAGGCGGGCTGCGCCTGCATCGACGTGGGCAGGACGAGGCGATCGCCGTGGCGGCCAGCACGGACCTCGACGTCGTGCGTGACGCCGACCTGGTGCTGCTGGCCGTGAAGTCGGGTGACACCGAGGCGCTGGCGCGGCAACTCGCGCCTCGGCTGCAGGCCGATGCACTGCTGCTGAGCCTGCAGAACGGGGTGGAGAACGCCGCGGCGCTGGCGCGCCACCTGCGGCAGGCCATCGTGCCGGCCGTGGTCTACGTCGCCACCGCGATGCCCGAGCCGGGGCGGGTGGTGCATTCGGGCGGCGGCGATCTGGTGATCGGTGCGCGCGATGCAGCCTCGGCGCAGGACGCCGTGATGCAGGCGCGGCTGGCGTCCGTCGTCGATCTGTTCGCATCGGCCGGCGTGAGCGTCCGCCTCTCGAGCGACGTGATGGGCGAACTGTGGACCAAGCTGATGGTCAACTGCGCCTGGAACGCCGTCTCGGCGTTGGCACAGGCGCCCTACGGCCGCATTGCCGAAGTGGCGTCCATGCGGGAGTTGCAGCGCGAGATCGTGCGCGAGGTGGTCGCGGTGGCGCAGGCCGACGGCCGGTGCCTGGTGTTCGACGAGGCGATGACCGCGATGCAGGCCATCGCCGTGCGCATGCCGATGCAGCGCTCGTCGACCGCGCAGGACCTGGCGCGCGGCAAGCCCACCGAGATCGACCACCTCAACGGCTTCGTCGCCCGCAGGGGTGCCGAACTGGGCGTGGCCACGCCGGTCAACCAGGCGCTGCACGCGCTGGTCAAGCTGGCGGAGGCCGAAGCCGAGGCTCAGGCCGCCGCGCGCTGACGTCGGTGCAGCGCTGCGTTCGGCAGGCCATCACAGCGGGTTCAGCGACTTCTCCGGCCGGTAGTGCGTGTAGCCCACGCTCGCACCGGCGCGCAGGCCCGCACCGAGGCGGATCGGCGCCAGCGTCACGCCGTCCAGGCGCTGGTAGTTGAGGCCGACGCCACCGACGTAGTACAGGCTGCCATCCACGCCGGGGTAGCGCTTGAAGATCGCCTTCGCGTCAGGCAGCTTGTAGACCAGCACGAAGACCTTGGACGCATTCGCACCGAGGTCGAAGCCGATCGACGGGCCGGCCCAGTAGACCTTGCGTGTCTCGCCCGACTTCAGCACCAGTTCGCCTTCACCGTAGCGCACGCCGGCGGTGATCGCGGCGGCGACCTCCTCGCCGCGGATGTAGCCGTTCGGCCGGCCCTGCTCGCGGAAGGCCTTGGCGACGACCTGCGCCAGCCCTTCGGTGGTCTGGCCGAAGAAGTCGGTCACGGCCTTCATCGTGCCGGCTTCGTCGTAGGTCTCGGTGTCGGTGACGTCCGCGGCGCGGCCGATCGGGGGCAGGCCCAGCGCCAGCGTGCCGGCGCCGGCACGGACCAGCCAGGCGCGGCGCGTGGTGTCGATGACCAGAGAACGAGTGTCGATCATGTTTTTCTCCTTGGGCCCTTCGGGGGAGGGGCTCAGGCTTCCACCTTAGTCGGCGAGACGCGAAGCGGGTTTTTCGGAATGTTCCGGGATGTGCCGATGTAACAGCCGCGGTCTCAGGCGTCACGCAGGTGGTGCTCCGGCTCGCTGCCCGAAGCATTCATCTCACCGTACACGATGCCGCTGCCGGCGCGCATCAGACGCACGTCGCCGGGCCGCATCAGGGCCAGGTTGCCGAGCGAGTCGCGGCCGGGCGCCGGCGGATCATCGGCGTGCCTCCGCGGCAGCCAGGCGCCGTCGCTGTGGCGCATCGGGCGCAGCGCGGTGCACGAGCATGATGCCGGCGAAGACGGTGGCCACCGCGGCGAAGGTGGTGGCGCCATGGCGCTCGCCGAACATGAACACGCCCAGCAGCAAGGTGGCGACGGTGATGACGTAACCCAGCTGCCCCACGACTACCGGCAGTGCCAGTTGGCCGAGTGCCGCTGCGCCGGGCACGACCAGCAGGGCTTGCAGCGTCGGCATCAGGCTTGCGGCCGACGGCGGGTGCAGGCCCGGCGGCCAGGCCAGCGAGCGGAACAGGTTGCCTGCCGCGAGCAGCATCGGCCCGGCCAGCGCCAGCACGGCCCAGGGCAGCGCAGCCGCCTCGGCGCCGCCGTGGCGCGGCATCAAGAGCATCAGCACGCCGAGCAGTCCGAGGTCGATGCCGGCGGCGCGCTGCCGCTGCAGCGCCTCCACGCGCAGCAGCACGGCGATCGCGTACGTGGCAGGTTCATGCACTCACCTCGGCATCGAGCAGCGGGTAGTCGATGTAGCCGCGCGCACCGCCGGCATAGAAGCTGTCCTGATCGGCGTTGTTCAGCGGCGCGCCGAGCGCGAAGCGCCGCGGCAGGTCGGGGTTGGCGATGAAGGCCTGGCCGTAGAGGATCGCGTCGGCGCGGCCCTGCGCGACCCAGGCTTCGCCCTGCGCGCGGTCGAAGCCGACGCCGGCGAACCAGGCGCCGTCGAAGCGCTCGCGCAGTGCCTCGTGCAGGCCCAGTCCTGCGGCCCCCGGCGCCATCTCCAGGAAGGCGAGCCGCAGCGGGCGCAGCGCGTCGATCAGCGTGCCGTAGGTATCGAGCAGGTCGGCATCGGCGATGTCGTTGAACACCATGCCCGGCGTGAGCTTCAGGCCGACCCGATCGGCGCCGACGGCGGCGACGATCGCCTCGAGCAGCTCGAGCGTGAAGCGCGCCCGGTTGATCGCCGGGCCGCCATAGCGGTCGCTGCGCAGGTTGCTGCCGGTGGACAGGAACTGCATCGGCAGGTAGCCCGCGCCAGCATGCAGTTCCACGCCGTCGAAGCCGGCGGCGATCGCTCGCCGTGCCGCGGCGCCGAACGACGCGACGATCGCGCCGATCTCCGCGGCAGACAAGGCGCGCGGCGTGATGTGCGGCCGCATGCCGGCATCGGTGAAGGTCGCCCCGGCCGGCCGCACGGCCGAGGGCGCCACCGGCGTGGCGCCACCGGGCAGCAGCGAGGGGTCGCTGATGCGGCCCGCATGCATCAGCTGCGCGACGATGCGGCCGCCCGCGCGGTGCACCGCATCGGTGACCACGCGCCAGGCGGCGGCCTGGCGCTCGTCGGTCAGCCCGGGCGTGCGCACGTAGCCGCGGCCCATCGGCTCGGGGTAGATGGCCTCGCTGAGGATCAGGCCGGCGCCGGCGCGCTGCGCGTAGTAGGCGGCGGTCAGCGGGCCCACCAGGCCATCGTCGTCGGCGCGGCTGCGTGTCATCGGTGCCATCAGCACGCGGTGGGGCAGGTGCAGCCGGCCGGCGGCCAGCGGTGTGTGCAGGGTGATCGGGGCGGTCGTCATGGCGATGGGAGGTGGTGGGTGATGCGTGGAATGTTCGGCCTGTGCCACCGAGGAAGAAAGCGGATAGATTCGGCCGAGTCCTTCGAATCCGTCGAACGAGATCCACACGATGCTTCGCCTCACCCTGGACGCACTGCAGGTGCTCGATGCGATCGCGCGCCGCGGCAGCTTCGCGGCCGCCGGCGAGGAACTGCACCGAACGACCTCGACGCTGTCCTACACCGTGCGCAAGCTCGAGGACGATCTCGGCGTGCAGGTGTTCGACCGCAGCGGCCACCGTGCCGTGCTCACCGAGGCCGGCCGCCTGCTGCTCGACGAAGGCCGCGCGGTGCTCGACGCGGCGACTGCCGTCGAGCGCCGGGTGCGCACGCTGGGGCAGGGCTGGGAGGCGGAGCTGGCGATCGCCACCAACGAGCTGGTGCCGGTCGAGGCGGTGCTCGGTGTGGTGAACGAGTTCTACGCCGCCGGTCACCCGACGCGCATCCGCCTGCTGTCCGAGGTGCTCGGCGGCGCCTGGGACGCACTCATCTCGCAGCGCGCCGATGTGGCGCTGACCGAGATCGGCCAGAGCGGCGCGATGGGCATCGCGCACCGGCCGCTCGGCGCGGTGTCCTTCGTCTTCGCGGTGTCGCCCGGCCATCCGCTGGCGCGCGAGCCGCAGCCGGTCAAGCTGTCGGCGGTCCGCCGCCACCGCGTGGTCGTCGTTGCCGACTCGTCGCGCGGCCTGCCGCCGCGCTCGAGCGGCATCACCTCGGCCGCCGACGTGCTCACGGTGGCCAGCCTGCACGCCAAGCTGCGTGCGCAGGAGGCCGGCATGGGCGTGGGCTTCCTGCCGACGCTGCTGGCCGCCGATGCGCTCGCGCAGGGCCGCCTGGTGGCGCTGCGCGTGGCCGCGCCGAAGCCGCGCGTGCATCTCAGCGTCGCCTGGCGCGCGCATGGCGCCGGCCCGGCCACGCTGTGGTTCGCCGAGCGGCTGCAGGGCCTGGCGCTGGGTTGACGCTGCTCGACGGGTTGACCGCATGGACCGACACATGACCGAGCGGCTCTTCATCCGCCTCGCCGAGGACGTCACCCAGGGCCCGGAGTCCGGCGTGCCGGCCCACGCGCTGCGCGCGCTGGCGGTGCCGCAGGCGTTGCGGCGGCACGTCGCCCATGCGATGCACTACCGCGAGGCGCTGGACGAGGGCGCGGAGGTCGTCGAGCGTGTGCTGCCTGACGGCGCGCTGCGGCTGCTGATCGGCCTCGGCGAGCGACCTTCGGCGGTCGTCGTCGGCGCGTCGATCCGGCCGGCCGTGCTGCGGCTGAGCGGCGCGATGCACGGCCTGTCGCTGACGCTGCGTCCGGGCGCGGCGCTGGACCTGTTCGGCCTGCCTGCGATCGAGCTGGCGGACCAGTCGGTGGCCCTCGCGGAGCTGTGGAGCGACGGCACGGTCGAACTGATCGATGGGCTGGCCGGCGCGCCGACCGAGGAGGCGTGCGTGCGCTGCATCTGGCGCCAGCTCGACCGGCGTGCCCAGCGGCAGAACGGCGCCGGGCCAGAACGGGTGTCTGCGCTCCTGCGGCAGATCGCCGACACCCGCGGCAGCCTCTCCGTGCGCGAGCTGGCTCGGGCCAGCGGTCTCGGCGAGCGTCGCCTGCAGCAGTTGTTCCGCAGCCATCTCGGCCTGTCGCCGCGCGCATTCGGGCGCATGGCCCGGATGCAGTCGCTGCTGCGTGCGCTGCGCCGGGAACACGATCCGGACTGGGCCCAGCTGGCTGCGGACGGCGGCTTCTATGACCAGTCGCACCTGACCCACGAGTTCGCCGAACTGATCGGCCTGACGCCGACCGGCTACCGCCTGCGCGCGATTTCGGGTTCTTCCAAGACTTGAGCGGCGCTGGCGGCTACGGTGGCGGCTTCGACACTTCGAGGAGTCCCTGATGACGACATCGACGAGCGCGCGCCCGCTGCAGCACTGCGTGGCGGTGGTGACCGGCGCGAGCCGCGGCGCCGGCCGCGGCATCGCGATCGAGCTCGGCGCGGCCGGGGCCACCGTCTACGTGACCGGGCGCAGCACGCGTGGCGCACCGGCCGCCGGCTACGAGCAGTTGCTGGCGATGTCGAAGTTGGCCACGCTGCCGGGCGACATCGACGACACCGCCGAGCAGGTCGGCCGCGCCGGCGGCACCGGCATCGCGGTGCGCTGCGACCACGGCGACGCGGCGCAGGTGGGGCAGCTGTTCGAGCGGGTGCAGGTCGAGCAGGGGCGCATCGACGTGCTGGTCAACAACGCCTGGGGCGGCCACGAGAGCTTCGACGGAGTGTTCGACGCGCCGTTCTGGAAGCATCCGCTGTCGCACTGGGACGCGATGATGGACCGTGGTGTGCGCCTCCACCTGATGGCCAGCCGCGCAGCAGCGCCGCTGATGGTGGCGCAGGGCCGCGGCCTGATCGTCGCGACCACCTTCTGGGACCGCGACCGCTACCTGCGCGGCAACCTGTTCTACGACCTCGCCAAGGCGGCCATCAACCGCCTTGCCTTCGGCGTGGCCGAGGAACTGCGCCCGCACGGCGTGGCCTCGCTGGCGCTGTCGCCGGGGTGGATGCGCACGGAGTTCGTGCTGGCAGGGCACCACACCGACGAGGCGCACTGGCGCGAGGTGCCGGCGCTGGCGCGCACCGAATCGCCGCGCTACCTCGGCCGTGCGGTCGCCGCCCTTGCCGCCGACCGCGAGGTGATGACCCGCAGCGGCCGCGTGCATCGTGTCGCCGACCTGGCGCGCGAGTACGGCTTCACCGACGTCGACGGGCGGCGGGTCGAGGCCTTCGAGCTGTAGTGCCCGCGCCGCCCCTCAATAGGGCGCATCGCCCTCGATCGTGGTGCGGTTCAGGCGGCGGCGCAGGTGGTCGGGGCAGCCGGCGGCCAGGTGCATCACCGAGCGGTTGTCCCAGAACACCATGTCGTGCGGCTGCCAGCGGTGACGCCAGACATGCTCGGGCCGCACGCTGTGCGCGAACAGCTGCGCCAGCAGCTCGGCGCTCTCGCGCTCGGGCAGGCCGACGATGCGCGTGGTGAAGTGCTCGCTGACGAACAGCGCCTTGCGGCCGGTCTCGGGGTGGGTGCGCACGACCGGGTGGACCTGCGGCTTGACCTGGGCGATCTGCTCGGCGCTCAGCGGCGGCCGCCACGGGCTTCGCGCACGCAGTTCCTCGTACTTGCACAGGTAGGAGTGTTCGGCCTGCAGGCTGTCGACCGCGCGCCTGAGCGCCGCCGGCAGCGTGTCGAAGGCGAGGTGCATGTTGGCGAACAGCGTGTCGCCGCCTTCGGCGGGCAACTCCTGCGCGTGCAGCATCGAGCCCAGGCTGGGCTTGTCGACGTAGGACAGGTCGGAGTGCCAGTAGTGGCCGGCGTCGCCCAGGCCGATCGGCTGGCCGTTCTCGACGATGTTGGAGACGACCAGGATCTCCGGGTGGCCGCGGAGCTGGAACTGGTGCAGCACGTGGGTCTGCAGCGGCCCGAAGCGGCGGCTGAAGGCGATCTGCTGCGCCGGCGTGATGCGCGTGTCGCGGAACACCAGCACATGGTGGGCCAGATGAGCGCGGTGCACCTGCCTGAAAGTGTCATCGTCCAAGGGCTGCGAGAGGTCCAGGCCGACCACTTGCGCACCCAGCGGCGCGTCGAAGGGGTGCACCGCCCAGGCCTCGGGCGCGTTGGAAGGCACGGTGAACGTCGAATTTCGCATGCTGTTTCTCGTTTCAGGAACCGGCGGGCGGGTTTCAATTCCAGTGTGGCACGAGCTTCGCTTGCCATCCGAGCATTCCACTCACGACCCATGTGCCAGCTCTTCGCCCTGAACAGCAACACGCCGAGCGCGGCGACCTTCTCCTTCACGGGCCTGTCGGCGCGTGGCGGGGTGACGGGTGACCATGTCGACGGCTTCGGCCTGGCCTTCCACGACGGCCGCGCCTGCCGGGTGTTCATCGACGAGCAGCGCGCCAGCGACGCCGCGCTGGCCGACTTCCTGCGCCGCCACCCGATCCGTGCACGCACCGTGCTGGCCCACGTGCGCAAGGCCACGCAAGGCCCGGTGCGCCTCGAGAACTGCCATCCCTTCGTGCGCGAGTGGCAGGGACGGCACTGGTCCTTCTGCCACAACGGCGACCTGAAGGGCTTTGCCCCGCGCCTGAACGGCAGCCACCTGCCGGTGGGCGACACCGACAGCGAGCGCGCCTTCTGCTACCTGATGCAGGAGCTGCGCCGCACCTTCCGCCGCCGCGCCGTGCCGCACTGGAAGCACGTGGCGCCGCTGCTGGCCGAACTGGCCGGCGGCGTGGCACGCCACGGCAACTTCAACTTCCTGCTCTCCGACGGCGAGGTGCTCTACGCCCACGCCAGCACGCGGCTGCACGCACTGCAGCGGCAGCATCCCTTCACGGAGGCGCACCTGGTCGACCACGACCTGGTGCTCGATCTCGCACAGGCCAACGGCCCCGACGACCGCATGGTGCTGATCGCCACCGAACCGCTGACGCGCAACGAACCGTGGCGGCCGTTCGCCGCTGGCGAACTGCGCGTGTTCGAGGCCGGCGAGGAAGTGTGGCGGCACACGCCGGTGCGCCGCCCGGAGCCCGTGGCGTCGTTTGCCGCCGTCCGGCTGGCCGTGGCCTGAACCGGGGCGCGGCGCGTCGGGCGCGCAGGGCACCCCGCGTGCCGGCTACACGCTCCCCGGCGCCACCGGCAGCCCTTCGCCCCTCCAGCGCAGCATGCCGCCGGCGAGGTTGGCCACGCGCGCGAAGCCGGCTTTCGTCAGCAGCACGCTGGCCTGGGCCGAGCGCACGCCGGAGCGGCACACCGTCACCACCGGCCGCTGCCAGTCCACCAGCGTGGCGCGGGCCGCTTCGGCCGGCGCGATGCGGCTGCCACAGCGCTGCTGCAGCCGCCACGCGCTGGCGCTACGCCGCCGCGGCGTCCTTCACCAGCGGCCCGCCGAGCGCGTCGATCAGGTCGGGCAGCAGCAGGCGCAGTTCGCCCGTCGTGATGGCGACGTCGGCATCGAAGCCGCCGTCGGCGGCGTCGGACGGGGAAGCCTTCTCCAGCACCACGTCGAGCAGCTTGATGCGCTTGAGCGTCAGCGCCTCGGTGAGCACGAAAGACACGCGGCTGTTCCAGGTCATCGCCAGTTGCGTGGGCAGCTTGCCCTGCCTGATGTGCTCGCCGACCTCGTCGATGTCGAGCGTGTGGCGGGCGTAGCGCACCGCGGCCTTCTCGCTGTCGGGCTGCTTGAGTTCGCACTCGCGGTCGATGCTGAAACCCGCCGGCGCCTCCTTGTCGCTGAGCCAGGCCGACATCGCCGTGGCCGGCGACAGCGTGGTCTGCAGCGGCGCCAGGCGCAGCCCGCCGAACAGCTCGACCAGGCGCGTCACCACCGCATCGGCCTTCTTGCTGCTGGCCGCACCGATCAGCACCAGCCGCGCCTCCAGGTCGAGCCAGACCAGCGTCGTCGAACGCTTGGGGAAGGCGCGCGGCAGCAGGTCGTGCACGATCTGTTCCTTGAGCTCGCGCTTGGCCTTGCCCTTGGGGCGACGGCCGGTCTCGGCCTCGATCTTGTCCAGCCGGGCCTCGAGCTGCTGTTTGACCACGCCGCCGGGAACCGGCTTGGACTCGGTGCACAGCTTGAGGATGAGCTGGCCGCCCACGCTCTCCAGCAGCACGCCGTGCTTCTCGCCGCGCGGCTCGACCCAGCCGGCCGCCTCGGGCTGGGTCGGCCCGCACTCGGCGAAGCGCGCGCCGTCCAGGCGCTTTTCGATGTCGGCTTGGGTGGGCGGTTCCCACTGGTCGATGCGGTAGACGAGCGCGTTCTTGAACATGGTGCGGGGTGGAGGGTGGGGCGCGGATTCTAGGGCGCGGCAGAATGACGCCATGACCACCCCGCCCGCGCCGCAGCCGCGCAACCCCCTGCACGGCGTCACGCTCGAGGCCATGCTCACGGCGCTGGTCGCGGCCTACGGCTGGGAAGGGCTGGGCGAGCGCATCGCGCTGCGCTGCTTCACCAGCGACCCGAGCATCGCCTCGAGCCTGAAGTTCCTGCGCAAGACGCCGTGGGCGCGCGAGAAGGTCGAGAGCCTCTACCTCTTCATGCTGCGCGAGACGCGGCGGCAAGGCAGCCGCTAGCGTCGCCGCGCTCAGCCGCCGCTGAGCGCGAGCACGATCGCCACGAAGTCGTCGGGCTTCAGCGCATGGCCGAGTTCGCGGACGCAGCGGCCGTTGACGAACACCCGCATGTTCGGCCGCAGCATGTCCTGCTCGTCGACGACGCGAAAGCGCAGGCCCGGGTAGCGGCGCTCGAGGTCGGCGAACAGCGCGGCCAGCGTGTCGCCGCTGGCCTCGACGTGCGACTCGCCCGTGTAGGAGCGCAGCGCGCCGGGCACCAGCACCTTCATCCGAGCTCCGCGACTTCGACCGCGTAGATCTCCGGCAGGTGGCGGGCGATGTTCGTCCAGCGCGAGCCGCCCTCGTGCCCGATCCACAGCTCGCCGCTGGTGGTGCCCAGGTACAGCGCCGGCTCCGGCAGCGCGTCGGCCGTCATCGCCTGGCGCTTGACGGTCCACCAGGCCTGCTCCACCGGCAGGCCATGGTCCAGCCGCTGCCAGCTGCTGCCGCCATCACGGGTCACGTAGGCCGCCGGGCGGCCGCCGGGGCTGGTGCGCGGCCAGACATCGTTGCCGTCCATCGGGAACACCCAGGCGGTGTCCGGATCGCGCGGATGCACGACCATCGGGAAGCCGATGTCGCCGACCTCCGCAGGCATGCTGCGGCCGATGCGCTGCCAGGCGGTGCCGGGCCGGTCGAGCCGGTAGATGCCGCAGTGGTTCTGCTGGTACAGGCGGTCGGGGTTGCCCGGGCAGATGCGCACGCAGTGCGGGTCGTGGAAGGTCACGGTGGTGGCGTCAAAGCCTTCGACCACCTGCATGCCCTCGACCAGCGTGGTCCAGCTGCGCCCGGCGTCACGCGACTCGTGCACGCCGCCGCCCGACATGCCGAACAGCAGGTGCGCCGGGTCGCGCGGGTCGATGACGATGGAGTGCAGCTTCGGCCCGTCGGGCGTGCCGTCCTGCACCGTGCCCATCCACTCGCGGAACTGGGGATCGTCGTTGACGGCCGGCAGCGGCGCCCAGCTGATGCCGCCGTCCTCGGAGCGGAACAGGCCCTGCGGCGAGGTGCCGGCGTACCAGCTGTCGTGCTCGCTGGCGTGGCCCGGCGTCAGCCAGAAGGTGTGGTCCACCGCGCGTGGTGGCAGGCTGTTCGACGGCTTGTCGAAGGCCGGCGGCTGGCGTGCTTCCTTCCAGCTGCGGCCGAGGTCGGTGGAGCGGAACACGGTGGGGCCGAGGTGCCCGGTCTTCGCGGCGGCCAGCAGCGTCCGGCGGTCGCGCGGGTCGAGCTGCACGTGGCTGATCGTGTGGCCGAGGAAGTGCGGGCCGTCGAGCGTCCAGCGCTCGCGCCGGGCGTCGCCGTGCAGCAGCCAGGCGCCTTTGCGGGTGGCCACCAGCATCAGCAGTCGGGTCGGCGTGGGGGTCATGAGCGGTCCTCCGTGAAGGCTGCCAGCGTGCAGCGCGGCGAAGCGACAGGCTTCGCTTCAACGCCACGACGAACGGGACGATGCCGGATCGACAGCGCCCGCCGATCCGGGCTTCCCCTCGTGAGAGCAGCTCCTAGGCTGTCACCTCGGCCCGATCGCACGCCGCGGCGTTGCCGGGCACCGCCACGGGCTGCGGCAGGCAGCACTTGTGCTGGATGAGGTCGCTGCGTGCGAACAGGTCGGCGGCCCAGTCGACGAACACCCGCAGCTTGGTGCTCAGGTGGCGGTTCGGCGGGTAGACGACGTGGATCGGGATGGTGTCGGCGCACCAGTCGAGCATCAGCGGCACCAACGCGCCGCTGTCGAAGTGCGGCTTCGCCATGAAGGTGGTCGTGCGCACGATGCCCAGGCCGGCCAGCCCGGCGGCAAGGTTCGCGTTCGAGTCGTTGACCGAGACGACGTGCTGGCCGGTCAGCTCGATGCGCTCCCCGCTCTTCTCGAAGCTGAACGGGAAGGGCCGTCCGGTGCGGTGCGAGAAGTAGTTGATCACGCGGTGCTGGCCGTCCTCAAGCTCGCTCGGGTGGCGCGGCGTGCCGTGCCGCTTCAGGTAGGCCGGCGTTGCCGCCAGGATCAGGTGGAACTCGCCGATGCGCCGCGCCACCAGCGACTGGTCGGTGATCTCGCCGCCGCGCAGCACGCAGTCGACGTTCTCGCCGACCAGGTCGACCGGCCGGTCGGTGACACCGAGGTCGATCTGGATGTCCGGATAGCGCACGTGGAAGTCGGGCAGCGCCGGGATCAGCAGCATCTGGCCGACCGAGGCGCCGACGTCGATGCGCAGCCGCCCGCGCGGGTTGGCCTTGGCGTGCGACATGCTCGACTCGAGCTCTTCCATCTCGCCGAGGATGCGCAGCGCGCGGTCGTAGTAGGCCGCGCCGTCGGCGGTGACGGTGACACGCCGCGTCGTGCGGTTCAGCAGCTTGGTCTGCAGGTGTTTCTCGAGCGTCTGGATCAGCCGCGTGACGGTCGGCTTGGGCAGGCCCATCGAATCGGCGGCCTTGGTGAAGGTGCCCGCCTCGACGACGCGCACGTAGGCCTGCATGGCAGAGAACTTGTCCATCGTCGGCCCCTCCTGTCGGTCTGTGAATGCAGCGATTGAACCGCAGAAACGGGCTGCGATTGTTGCAACGCGCGGAACAGGATGTGAGCGCGCCGGCCATTTATCGCTGCGGCGTTGCGCCCTATCTTCCACCGCATTCCAGCACGCATGACGCCGTCCTGCGGCATCGAAGTCGCCATGTCCTCACCTTCATTCCGGTCGTCGCCCCCCGCCAGTGCCTGGCGCGACGAGTCCTTCGCCATTGCCGGCGCCGCGCCGATGACGCTGCGGATCTACGGCTGCGGCGAGCGCTGCGCCGGCATGCCGCTGGTGCTGCACTTCCACGCCGGTGCCTTCGTCGGCGGCGGGCTGGACGACGGGACCACGGTGGCCGGCCTGCTCGCCGATGCGGGCGCCGCGGTCGTGTCGATCGACTATCCGCTGGCGCCGGCGCACCCCTTCCCGCAGGCGATCGAGGCCGGCTACGCCGCGCTGCAATGGCTGGAGCGTCAACGGCGCCGGATCGCTGCTCCGCAGGCACCGCTGTACGTCGCCGGCGAGGAGGCCGGCGGCAACCTCGCTGCGGCGGTGGCGATGATGGCGCGCGACCGCGCCGGGCCGGAACTGGCCGGCCAGATCCTGCTGTCGCCGATGCTCGATGTCTGCGTGGGCACGGCCTCGCAGCGCCACGCCAAGGCCGGGCCGGTGGGTTGCCGCTGGGCCGACGGCTGGCGCGCCTACCTGGCGCGAGGGGCCGACGCGCTGCACCCCTATGCCGCGCCGGGCGCGGCACAGCGCCTGGCCGGCCTGCCGCCGACGCTGCTGGCCAGCGCCGCCGACGACCCCTTGCGTGACGAGACACAGGCCTTCGCGCAGCGGCTGCGTGCGGCCGGCGTGCCGGTCGAACTGGCCCTCATCGAGGGTCCCACCGGCTGGCCGCGCAGCTACCTCTCGGGCGAACCGCGCCACTGGGCCGCGCCGCTCGGCCTGCATCTGAACACCTTTCTCCAACACACCACGAACCGCACCGGGAGCCCCGCATGAACAAGAACACACCCAGCCGCCGAACCGGCGCGATTGCTGCCGCCACCGCACTGACGGCGCTGGCTGCCATCGTCGCCACCGCCTTCGGGCTGTCGAGCAGCCCGGCCGAGGCCACCGGCCCGGCCGCCGCACCGCCGGCGACACCGGTCTCGGTGGCCACCGTGGTGGCCAGCGAGGTGGCCGCATCGCACGAGTTCTCCGGCCGGCTGGAGGCGATCGAGCGGATCGAGGTGCGCTCGCGCGCCGCCGGCACCGTGCAGGCCGTGCACTTCCGCGAAGGGGCGCTGGTGAAGCAGGGCGACCTGCTGTTCTCCATCGACGCCGCACCCTATGCCGCCGAGGTCGAACGCGCCGAGGCGCAGGCGATGGCCGCGCGCTCGCGCCTGGCCCATGCGAAGAGCGAGAACGAACGTTCGCAGCGCCTGTGGGACGAGCGCGCGATCGCGCAGCGTGAGTTCGACGAGCGCACGAACACCTTGCGCGAAGCCGAGGCCAACCTGCGCGCCGCCGAGGCGGCGCTGCAGTCAGCCAAGCTCAACCTCGGCTACACCCAGGTGCGTGCGCCGATCGCCGGGCGCATCGGCCGCATCGAGATCAACGCCGGCAACCTGGTCGCTGCCGGCCCCGGCGCGCCGGTGCTGACCACGCTGGTCTCGGTCAGCCCGATCTATGCGAGTTTCGACGCCGACGAACAAGTCATCGTGCGGGCGCTGAAGGACCTGCCCGGTGGCGCCAGTGCGCGTGCACAGCTCGAGCGCATTCCGGTGCAGATGGGCACCGCTGCGACGACGCAGCTGCCTTTCGAAGGCCGGCTGCAGCTGGTTGACAACCAGGTCGACACGAAGAGCGGCACGATCCGCGTGCGCGCCGTGTTCGACAACAAGGACGGCAGCCTGATCCCCGGCCAGTTCGCCCGGCTGCGCATGGGCGAGGCCAAGACTGGCAGCGCGCTGCTGATCAACGAGCGCGCCGTCGGCACCGACCAGGACAAGCGCTACGTGATGGTCGTCGGCGCCGACAGCAAGGCCGTCTGGCGCGAGGTCAAGCTGGGCGCCTCGGTCAACGGCCTGCGCGTGGTCAGCGAAGGACTGAAGGCGGGCGAGCGCATCGTCGTCAACGGCCTGCAGCGGGTGCGCCCGGGCATGGCGCTGGCGCCGCGCGAGGTGGCGATGGACGCCAAGCCCGAAGTGACGGCGCAGCGCGACGGCGCGGCGCGTTCGTGATTGGCGAGGACCCCATGAACCTGTCCAAGTTCTTCATCGACCGGCCGATCTTCGCCGGCGTGCTCTCGCTGCTGATGTTCCTCGCCGGGCTGATCGCGCTGCGTGGCCTGCCGATCTCCGAGTATCCCGAGGTCGTGCCGCCCACTGTGGTGGTGCGCGCACAGTACCCGGGCGCCAACCCGAAGGTGATCGCCGAGACAGTGGCCACGCCGCTGGAGGAGGCGATCAACGGCGTCGAGAACATGCTGTACATGAACAGCCAGGCGACCACCGACGGCGTGATGACGCTGACGGTGACCTTCGCGCTCGGCACCGATCCCGACAAGGCGCAACAGCTCGTGCAGAACCGCGTCGCGCAGGCCGAGCCGCGCCTGCCCGAGGAGGTGCGGCGCACCGGCGTCACCACCATCAAGGCCTCGCCCGACTTCATCATGGTCGTGCACCTGGTGTCGCCGAACGAGCGCTACGACATCAACTACCTGCGCAACTACGCGGCGCTGAACGTCAAGGACCGGCTGGCGCGCGTGAAGGGCGTCGGCCAGGTGCAGCTGTGGGGCGGCGGCGAGTACGCCATGCGCGCCTGGCTGGACCCGCACAAGATGGCCGAGCGCGGCCTGGCCGCCGGCGACGTGGTGCGCGCCATCCGCGAGCAGAACGTGCAGGCCGCGGCCGGCGTGGTCGGCGCCTCGCCGGGGCTGCCCGGCGTCGACCTGCAGCTGTCGATCAACGCGCAGGGCCGGCTGAAGTCGGAGGAGGAGTTCGGCGACATCATCGTGCGCACCGGCGCCGACGGCGCGGTGACACGCCTGCGCGACGTCGCCCGCCTCGAGCTCGGCGCCGCCGACTACGCGCTGCGTTCGCTGCTCGACAACAAGAGCGCCGTCGCGGTCGCGGTGCTGGCCGCGCCGGGCTCGAACGCGATCGACATCGCCGACCAGGTGCGTGCGCAGATGGAGGAGCTCAAGCGCTTCATGCCCGAGGGCGTGGGCTACGAGATCGTCTACGACACCACGCAGTTCGTGCGCGCGTCCATCGAGTCGGTGGTGCACACGCTGCTCGAGGCCATCCTGCTCGTCGTGCTGGTCGTCATCCTGTTCCTGCAGACCTGGCGTGCCTCGATCATCCCGCTGCTGGCGGTGCCGGTGTCGGTGGTCGGCACCTTCGCGGTGATGCATCTGTTCGGCTTCTCGATCAACGCGCTGAGCCTGTTCGGCCTGGTGCTGGCGATCGGCATCGTCGTCGACGACGCCATCGTGGTGGTCGAGAACGTCGAGCGCAACATCGAGGCCGGGCTGAGTCCGCGCGAGGCCACCTACCGCGCGATGCGCGAAGTCTCCGGCCCGATCATCGCGATCGCGCTGGTGCTGGTCGCGGTGTTCGTGCCGCTGGCCTTCATCACCGGCCTGACCGGGCAGTTCTACCGCCAGTTCGCGCTGACCATCGCGATCTCGACGGTGATCTCGGCGGTCAACTCGCTGACCCTGTCGCCGGCGCTGGCCGCACTCCTGCTGCAGCGCCGCGGTGCGCCCAAGGACGCGCTGACCCGCGGCATGGACCGGGTCTTCGGCTGGCTGTTCCGCGGCTTCAACCGCTTCTTCGGCCGCGGCGCGAACGCCTACAGCGGCGGCGTGACGCGGGTGATCTCGCGCAAGGTGCTGATGCTGGCGGTCTATCTCGTGCTGGTCGGCGTGACGGCGCTGCTCTTCAAGGCCGTGCCCGGCGGGTTTGTGCCGGCGCAGGACAAGCAGTACCTGATCGGCTTCGCGCAGCTGCCCGACGGCGCCACGCTCGACCGCACCGAGGATGTGATGCGCCGCATGAGCGACATCGCGCTGAAGCAGCCCGGCGTGGCCAACGCGGTGGCCTTCCCCGGCCTGTCGATCAACGGCTTCACCAACAGCTCGAACTCGGGCATCGTCTTCGCACCGCTGAAGTCCTTCGACGAACGCGGCAAGGCGAACCTGCCGGCCGGATTGATCGCGCAGCAACTCAACCAGCAGTTCGCGCAGATCGAGGACGCCTTCGTCGTCATCTTCCCGCCGCCGCCGGTGCAGGGCCTGGGCACGACCGGCGGCTTCAAGCTGCAGCTGCAGGACCGTGCTTCGCTCGGCTACGAGGCGATGGATGGCGCCGTGAAGGCCTTCATGGCCAAGGCCTACGCGGCGCCCGAGCTGGCCGGCATGTTCTCGAGCTACCAGGTCAACGTGCCGCAGCTCTATGCCGACATCGACCGCACCAAGGCGCGCCAGCTCGGCGTCTCGGTGACGGAGGTGTTCGACACGCTGCAGATCTACCTCGGCAGCCTGTACGTCAACGACTTCAACCAGTTCGGCCGCACCTACACCGTGCGGGTGCAGGCCGATGCGGCCTACCGCGCGCGCGCCGAGGACGTCGGTGCGCTGAAGGTGCGTTCGGCCAGCGGCGAGATGGTGCCGCTGTCCGCGCTGCTGAAGATCCAGCCCAGCTTCGGGCCGGAGCGGGCGATGCGCTACAACGGCTTCCTCTCCGCCGACATCAATGGCGGCCCGGCACCGGGCTACTCGTCGGGCCAGGCGCAGGACGCGATCGAGCGCATCGCCGCCGAGACGCTGCCGCCGGGCATCGGCTACGAATGGACCGAGCTGACCTACCAGGAGATCCTGGCCGGTAACTCGGCGCTGTGGGTGTTCCCGCTGGCGATCCTGCTGGTCTTCCTGGTGCTGGCGGCGCAGTACGAGAGCCTGACCCTGCCGGTGGCGATCATCCTGATCGTGCCGATGGGCCTGCTCGCGGCGATGACCGGCGTGTGGCTCAGCGATGGCGACAACAACGTCTTCACGCAGATCGGCCTGGTCGTGCTGGTGGGCTTGAGTGCGAAGAACGCGATCCTGATCGTCGAGTTCGCCCGTGAGCTGGAGTTCGCCGGCAGGACGCCGGTGCAGGCGGCGATCGAGGCGAGCCGGCTGCGCCTGCGGCCGATCCTGATGACCTCGCTCGCCTTCGTGATGGGCGTGCTGCCGCTGGCCACCGCCACCGGCGCCGGCGCCGAGATGCGCCAGGCCATGGGCATCGCGGTGTTCGCCGGGATGATCGGCGTGACCGCCTTCGGCCTGTTCCTCACGCCGGTGTTCTACGTGCTGATGCGCCGCTTGGCCGGCAACCGGCCGCTGAAGCTGCACGGCGAGGTACCTCATGTCGAGGCCTTCGCGAGCGCGTCGTCCGGTGGCGGCGATGCCTACCCTGTTCCCGCGGCGCCGGTGTCGCGCCATGAGTGAGTCAATGACCATGCAAAACCCAGTCCGTCCTCTTCTCACGCCGCTGCTCGCCGCGCTGGTGCTGGCTGGTTGTGCGACGGCCCCACCGAGCCTCGACAAGGCGCTGCCGCAGACGCCCGCCGCCTTCAGCGAAGGCGGCGTCCCGTGGACCACTGCCGCGCCGGCCGAAGCGCAAGCACGCGGCGAATGGTGGAAGGCCTTCGGCGATGCGCAGCTCGACGCGCTGGTCGAACGTGCCGAGCGTGGCAGCACCAGCATCCAGGTCGCCGCGGCGCGGCTCGCGCAGGCGCGTGCCGTGCTCGGTGCCACCGACGCGAACCGCGCGCTGCAGGTCGGCCTGGGGGCCGGTGCCAGCCGCGAGGCGCAACGCGGCCTGGGCGTGGCGCCGAACACCGTGCTCAGCGCCGGCGCACAACTGTCCTACGAACTCGACCTGTTCGGCCGGCTCGCCAAGGCGAGCGACGCCGCCGCGCTCGACGTGCGCTCGCGCGAGGCGCTGCTGCGCAGCACCCGGCTGCTGGTGCAGGCACAGATCGCGCAGTCGTACTTCGCGCTGCGTGCGCTCGATGCCGAGCAGACGCTGGTGCACGGCACCGTCGAGGCCTATCGCGACACGCTGCGCCTGACCGAGCGGCGCTACGCCGCCGGCGATGTGGCCGAGCTCGACCTCGTGCGCGTGCGCAGCGAAGTGGCTGCCACCGAGTCGGAGGCGCTGGCGCTGGAACGCCAGCGCGCCCAGCTCGAACATGCGATCGCACTGCTGGCCGGCGAGCCGGCGTCGGGCTTCCGCATCGCCGCGGACGACTGGCGCGCGACGCCACCGCAGGTACCGGCCGGCGTGCCGAGCACGGTGCTGGCGCGGCGGCCTGACGTCTCGGCGGCGCAGAGCGCGCTGCTGGCGGCGCAGGCGCGTGTCGGTGTGGCGCAAGCGGCCTGGTTCCCGAATCTGGCACTGACCGCCAGCGGCGGCTTCGCGTCCAGCGAGTTGTCGGAGCTGTTCCGCTCGTCGGCGCGGGCCTGGGGCATTGGCGCGCTGCTCTCGCTGCCGCTGCTCGACGGCGGGCGCCGCGAGGCGGGCGTGGCCAATGCGCGCGCTGAACTCGACGCGGCACTGGCCGGCTACCGCGAGCAGGTGCTGGTCGCCTTCAAGGACGTGGAGGACGAACTCGCCGCGTTGCGCCTGCTGGCCCGGCAGGGCGACGCGCAGGGCCAGGCGGTCGACGCTGCGGCGCGGGCGACGACGCTGTCCGAGACCCGCTACCGCAATGGCCTGGTCAGCCAGCTCGAACTGCTCGACGCGCGCCGCAGCGAACTGCGCAACCGCCGCGAGGCGCTACAGGTGCGTTCGGCGCAGTACCAGTCCACCGTGCGCCTGATCCGCGCACTCGGTGGCGGTTGGGGTGAGGCTGCCTGATACGGAAGTGCGTTCAACGATCAAGGAACGGACTGTTCCGCGGCATCTGCTCACGGCCCTTTGGAGAAATTCTCGGAAGTCAGCTTTCGTGCCTGCGTCGAGCATCGCGGCAGGCGCTGCCCGCTGGTGGCTCATTCGGCGGCGGTCGGCCTTGCAGGCCGACTGCACTGCGATGCTCGCGCCGGGGTCGTGCCGCAGAACTCACTTCGCGACCTGCGGTCGCTGCGTTCAAACAACCGCGGCAAGTCAGATCACGAAGCGCGCTGGCGCGCGCCGACCCCGGCGCTGCGCTTCTCGTCGCCGCCCAAATCGCCTCCAG